>NZ_JBFAPE010000006.1:71376-201470 GCF_040675615.1 Streptomyces sp. NPDC049585
ACGACCCGGGCCCGGCCGCGGCTGGGGGTCCGGGGGTCAGCCCCCGGGAGATTGCAGCATCGTGGCGGGGGTGGAGCGCTCGGGGATCGACGACTGACGACCCGGGCCCGGCCGCGGCTGGGGGTCCGGGGGTCAGCCCCCGGGAGATTGCAGCATCGTGGCGGGGGTGGAGCGCTCGGGGATCGACGACTGAACGCGCGGCCTGTTCTGGGGGCCGCGGTGGCCGTGGGCGTGGCCGCCGCGCAGCAGGGCCGCGCCCAGGGGCGTGAGGGTGTGCATCACCGCGCTGCCGTTGCGCAGCGTCAGCACCAGGCCCGCCTCCCGCAGCACGCCGGCGTGCTGGCTCGCCGAGGCCGCCGACACCCCGACCCTGCGGGCCAGTTCGCTGGTGGTGCAGCCACCGCCGATCGAGCCCAGCACCGCCGAGCGGGTGTGGCCGACGAGCTTGCCGAGCGACTTGGGCGCGGCCGGCACCACCGGCGCCGTCTCCGACATGGTGCGCGCCGGGTAGACCAGCACGGGGGTCAGCTCCGGGTTCTGCAGCGCCACGGGGGTGCGGCGGCAGAAGAAGGAGGGCAGGAGCAGCAGCCCGCGGCCGCCCAGGTGCAGGTCGCGGTCGACGGGGTAGTCGACCTCCAGCACGGGCGCGTTCCAGCGCATCGTCGGCGGCAGCGAGGACAGCAGCGCGTCCGCGCCGCCGTCGAGCAGGGCCCGGCCGCGCACGGCGCGGTCGGCCTCGATCTGGGCCTGGATGTGCGACCAGTAGGGTGCGATGGCCGCGTCGTGGTACGCGTGGAGCGCGGCGATCAGCTTGCCGAAGGCGCGGGTGTCGCCGTCGGCGAGCGATCGTATCCAAGCCGGCAGGGTCCGCACGGTGGACAACCGCGACAACTCGTCGTGCACCCGCTCGGCCGGTGTGGCCCGCAGCGCCTGTATGCCGCAGTCGAGTCCCGCTAACCCTTCCGGAGGCGTCAGGAAGTCGGGGAAATATCCGCGGGGAGGTACCAGCGGCGCCAGTAGCCGAGTTTCACCATTCAACCGAGCCCGGGTTTCCGACCGCCAATCTCCGAAGATCGACTCGCCTTGTTTGTCCCGGAGCCGGTGCAGGCTCAATACGGTTTCCCAGAGCACGTCCGGGTCGCCGGCCAGGCGCAACCGGGCCAGATCGAGTCCAGTGAAATGGACACGCAGCACCAAACCCCCACATGAGACATCCGCGGCCACCCCCCGCTCACTGAGTATGCACACCGATACGAGGTGTTACCACGCCCTTTTGGCCACAGTTGAAAGGACTCGCGGCGAACATCGCACAAGCGAAATGCTATTCACGCACTCAGGGCCGCACCGCTCGTTCCCGTGGGGGGTGGCGAGCGAATAAGCGGACGCTGAGTACGCGAGTTGCCGCCCGAGCCGATGCGGGCGGCAACAACTCCCGGTGGGGGAGTAAAGAGGGGCGGCGCTCCCGCACGGGCGCCGCCCCTTCGCCATGCGCCGGGGCGCATCGCGCCCGTTACGAGGGGGTTTCGCCCCCCGTCGTGGCAAGCACAGGAGGGGCAGCCCCCCGCACGGGTGCTGCCCCTCCTCCCTACCGGAGCCGTCGGGGTCTGAGGGTCGAGGTCATCCCACACCGGCTCCGGAGCTTCAACTGCCCCGCACTCAGCGGCTGTCGCTGCCGCCCGCCGTGCCGTTCAGGGCCGCCGCCCGTCCCGCCTCCAGGCGGGCCACCGGGATCCGGAAGGGCGAGCAGGAGACGTAGTCCAGCCCCACCTCGTGGAAGAAGTGGACCGAGTCCGGGTCGCCGCCGTGCTCACCGCACACGCCCAGCTTCAGGTCGGGCCGCGTGGCCCGGCCGGCCTGGACGGCCGCCCGCACCAGCGAGCCGACACCGTCGCGGTCGATGGTCTCGAAGGGGCTGACGCCGAAGATGCCCTTCTCCAGGTACGCCGTGAAGAAGCTGGCCTCCACGTCGTCGCGGGAGAAGCCCCACACCGTCTGGGTGAGGTCGTTCGTGCCGAAGGAGAAGAACTCGGCGGCCTCGGCGATCTGACCGGCCGTCAGTGCGGCGCGCGGCAGCTCGATCATCGTGCCGAGCGGCAGCTTCAGGCCCGCGCCGCTGGCGGCCTCGACCTCGGCGATGACGCGCTCGGCCTCCTCGCGCACGATCTCCAGCTCCTGGACGGTGCCCACCAGCGGGATCATGATCTCGGCGCGCGGGTCGCCCTTGGCCGCCACCCGCTCGGCCGCGGCCTCGGCGATGGCGCGCACCTGCATGGCGAACAGACCGGGGATGACCAGGCCCAGGCGCACACCGCGCAGGCCGAGCATCGGGTTCTGCTCGTGCAGCTTGTGCACGGCCTGCAGCAGGCGCAGCTCGTTCTCGTGCGGCTCCTGCCGCGCCTCGGCGAGGGCGACGCGCACGGACAGGTCGGTGATGTCCGGCAGGAACTCGTGCAGCGGCGGGTCGAGCAGTCGGACGGTGACCGGCAGCCCGTCCATCGCCTCGAACAGCTCGACGAAGTCGGCCTTCTGCAGCGGCAGCAGGGCACTGAGTGCCTCGTCGCGCTCGGTGTCGGTGTCGGCGAGGATGAGTCGCTCCACAAGTTCACGGCGCTCGCCGAGGAACATGTGCTCGGTGCGGCACAGGCCGATGCCCTGGGCGCCGAACCGCCGGGCGCGCGCGGCGTCCTCGGCGTTGTCGGCGTTCGCCCGCACCCGCAGGCGGCGCATCCGGTCGGCGTACGCCATCATCCGGTGCACGGCCTGCACCAGTTCGTCGGCGTCGTCGGCGCCGGCGTGCATGCGGCCCTCGAAGTACTCCACGACGGGGGACGGCACGACCGGCACCTCGCCGAGGTAGACCTTGCCGCTGGAGCCGTCGATGGAGACGACGTCGCCCTCCTGGACGACCACGCCGCCCGGCGCGGTCATCCGGCGCTGCTTGGTGTCGACCTCCAGCTCCTCGGCGCCGCAGACGCAGGTCTTGCCCATGCCGCGGGCCACGACGGCCGCGTGCGAGGTCTTGCCGCCGCGGGAGGTCAGGATGCCCTCGGAGGCGATCATGCCGTCGAGGTCGTCGGGGTTGGTCTCGCGGCGGATGAGGATGACCTTCTCGCCCGAGCGCGACCACTTCACGGCGGTGTAGGAGTCGAAGACGGCCCGGCCGACCGCGGCGCCCGGCGAGGCGGCGATGCCCCGGCCGAGCAGCTCGGCCTTCGCCTTCTCGTCGAAGCGCGGGAACATCAGCTGCGCGAGCTGGGCGCCGGTCACCCGCTGCAGGGCCTCGGCCTCGTCGATCAGGCCCTGGTCCACCAGCTGGGTGGCGATGCGGAAGGCGGCGCCGGCGGTGCGCTTGCCGACGCGGGTCTGCAGCATCCACAGCTTGCCGCGCTCGATGGTGAACTCGATGTCGCACAGGTCCTTGTAGTGCGTTTCGAGGGTCTCCATGATCTGCATCAGCTGGTCGTAGGAGGCCTTGTCGATGCGCTCGAGCTCGGCCAGCGGCATCGTGTTGCGGATGCCGGCGACGACGTCCTCGCCCTGGGCGTTCTGCAGGTAGTCGCCGTAGACGCCCTGGTGGCCGCTGGCGGGGTCGCGGGTGAAGGCGACGCCGGTGCCGGAGTCGGGGCCGAGGTTGCCGAAGACCATGGAGCAGATGTTCACGGCCGTGCCCAGGTCGCCGGGGATGCGCTCCTGGCGGCGGTAGAGCTTGGCGCGGTCGCCGTTCCAGGACTCGAAGACCGCCCTTATGGCGAGGTCCATCTGCTCGCGCGGGTCCTGCGGGAACTCGCGGCCGGTCTCCTTGGCGACGATGCCCTTGAACTGCTCGACCAGGCCCTTGAGGTCCTGGGCGCCCAGCTCGACGTCGGTGGCCACGCCCTTGGCCCGCTTGGCCTCCTCCAGCGCCTCCTCGAAGAGGTCGCCGTCGACGCCGAGGACGGTCTTGCCGAACATCTGGATGAGGCGGCGGTAGGAGTCCCACGCGAAGCGCTCGTCGCCGGCCTGGTCGGCGAGGCCGGTCACGGAGGCGTCGGACAGGCCGATGTTCAGGACGGTGTCCATCATGCCGGGCATGGAGAACTTGGCGCCGGAACGCACCGAGACGAGCAACGGGTTGTCGGGCTGGCCGAGCTTCTTGCCCATGCGCTCTTCCAGGGCCGTCAGGTGGGCGCTGACCTCGTCGCGCATCGACGGCGGCTCCTGGCCCCCGTCGAGGTAGACCTTGCAGGCCTCGGTGGTGATGGTGAAGCCGGGCGGCACGGGCAGACCCAGGTTCGTCATCTCGGCGAGGTTGGCCCCCTTACCGCCGAGCAGGTCCTTGAGGTCCTTGTTGCCCTCGGTGAAGGCGTAGACGAACTTCTGGCGATCTTCGGTTACCGGCACGGGAATCGACTCCTCACTCGGGGCCTCCCGGGGACGCTGGGGGGAGGGCTGCCCTGACGGCGGGGAGCGTACCCAGATCGAAGGCGTCTAGGGAGGTCTACTCCGCCAACCTGTGGGCGTAAGCACCCGTCAGCCAGCAGATCGAAAGTCTTCCGCTCATCTGAGGTTTCAACCCGCTTCCTTCACTTCCTGAAGAGAAGATGACCGAAAACAATCGCCCCATCACACAGAGTCGAGAAAATCCGCCGTTCGGCGGAGCATGGCGTCGACTCTTGAAGGGAAAAAGGGTGGCACGCAGTGCCACCCCTACGAGAGATGCACCCCCGATCGGCGCGCTCATCTGAGCGCATCATGTATCAGAGGTGGCGAGAATCACTCGCCGTCCACCCCGGTTTCACCCGCCCGAAGTGTCGAGTTCCGCCTCCGCGCCGACGGTTGCACAGTCGTACGGGTCGTCCAGCCACCCGTCCGGAAGCACCACGCGATTACGTCCGGAAGTACGACCCCGGGGCCCGTCGGCACCGGCGGGCCAGGGCTGGTCCAGGTCGAGCTCGCTCAAAAGAGCGTCCAGTTCGTCCAGAGATGAGGCGATTGCCAGCTTCTTCCGGAGCTCCGAACCGACCGCGAAGCCCTTCGTGTACCAGGCCACGTGCTTGCGGAAGTCGATGACGCCGCGCTCCTCGTCCTCCAGCCACTCCGCGAGCAGCTGGGCGTGGCGCACCATCACCCGCGCCACCTCCCGCAGCGCAGGGCGCGCGCTCTGCTGCGTACCGCCCGTCTCGAAGGCGGCGACCAGGTCGGCGAACAGCCACGGCCGGCCCAGGCAGCCGCGCCCGACGACCACGCCGTCGCAGCCGGTCTCGCGCACCATGCGCACGGCGTCCTCCGCCGACCAGATGTCGCCGTTGCCCAGCACCGGGATCTCCGGCACGGCCTCCTTCAGCCGGGCGATCGCCTCCCAGTCGGCGGTGCCGCCGTAGTGCTGGGCGGCGGTGCGCCCGTGCAGGGCGATGGCGGTGACGCCCTCCTCCACGGCGATGCGGCCCGCATCCAGGTAGGTGATGTGGTCGTCGTCGATGCCCTTGCGCATCTTCATCGTCACCGGCAGGGCCCCGGCGTTGCCCACGGCCTCCCGCAGGATCGAGCGCAGCAGGTTGCGCTTGTACGGCAGGGCCGAGCCGCCGCCCTTGCGGGTGACCTTGGGGACGGGGCAGCCGAAGTTGAGGTCGATGTGGTCGGCCAGGTCCTCGTCCACGATCATGCGGACGGCCTTGCCGACGGTGACCGGGTCCACGCCGTAGAGCTGGATCGAACGGGGCTTCTCGGTGTCGTCGAAGTGGACCAGCCGCATCGTCTTGGCATCCCGCTCGACGAGCGCGCGGGTGGTGATCATCTCGCTGACGAAGAGCCCCTTGCCCCCGGAGAACTCACGGCAGAGGGTGCGGAAGGGCGCGTTGGTGATCCCCGCCATGGGGGCCAGGACCACCGGCGGCTGCACCGAGTGCGGACCGATCTGGAGCGTCATGGAGGGAGCTTCCTCGAAGTGGTGCGGAGGGTCGGGCTGACCGTTAATTGTCCCTCATTCGGCGCAGACCCCCCGTGGGTCGCCCGTCCCGGCCTCCTCGGCGAGCACCAGGGCGTGCAGGCGCCGCAGCCCCTCCCGGCTGTCCTCGTCGGCGGGCGTGAAGGCGATCAGCCGGGTGCCGGGGGTGGGCCCGGTCCACAGGCTGGTGTGGTTCAGCCGCAGCAGCCCCACCCGGGCGTGCTGCAGGATCGCCTGCCGCTGGTCGTCGACGGGCACGATCTCGTGCCGCGCCCACAGCTCGCCGAATTCGGGCGAGGCGTCCAGCAGCCGCTTGAGCAGGCACTTCCAGGCCGGCTCGGCGATGTGCTCGGCCATGGCGGCGCGGAACTTCGCGGCCATGGCCCGCCGCGCCTCCGCCCCGTTGAGCGCGGAGGCGCGCCAGACGGGATCGGTGAAGTGCAGCCACAGACAGTTGCGGTTCTCGGGCGGCAGGGCGTCGAGGTCGCTCATCAGCCGGCCGTAGCAGCGGTTGTGGGCCAGGATGTCGTAGCGCGCGTTCTGCACCGTGGCGGGCAGCGGCTCCAGCTGCTCCAGCATCTCGCGCAGCGCCGGGGTGATGCCGGCGCTGTCCGTGCCGGGCAGCGGGTCGACGGCGTTGGCCAGGGCGAAGAGGTGGCCGCGCTCGCCGCGGTCGAGCATCAGCGCGCGGGCGAGGGAGTCGAGCACCTGGGTGGAGACCTGGATGTCCCGGGCCTGCTCCAGCCACGTGTACCAGGTGACGCCGACGGCGGCGAGCTGGGCCACCTCCTCCCGGCGCAGCCCGGGCGTACGGCGGCGCGGGCCGCGCGGCAGCCCCACCTGCTCGGGCGTGATGCGCTCCCTGCGGGAGCGCAGGAAGGCCGCCAGCTCCCGGCGGCGTACGTCGTCCGCCGTAGGCACGGTTACCGCGGAGGGCTCGAACGTCATCGTCGTCATGCCCCCAGGGTGCGGCCCGCAACAGGCTGTTTCCAGGTACTGCAGGTACCAGGATAAGAACAATCTGGTACCAGGCTCCGACCGCTGCCATCGTCGTATCCGTGAGTGAACCCCGGATATCGTCGACAGCCCCCGTCACCGACCCCTCCCCCGCCCCGGCGCCCGCCGTCTCCCCGCCGCAGGCGGCCCCGGCCGACGCCGTCCTCACCCCGCTGGGCCTGGCGACCGTCCTGCTCGGAGCCGCCCTGCCGTTCCTGGACTTCTTCATCGTCAACGTCGCGCTGCCGACGATCGACCACGACCTGCACGCCGGCCCGGCGCTGCTGGAGATGGTGGTCGGCGGCTACGGCATCGCCTACGCGGTGCTGCTCGTGCTCGGCGGGCGGCTCGGCGACATGGTGGGCCGGCGGCGGCTGTTCGGCTGGGGCACGGCGGCCTTCGGCGTGACCTCCGTGGCCTGCGGCCTGGCGCCGGACGCCTGGACGCTGGTGGCCGCCCGGGTCGCCCAGGGCGCGGCGTCGGCGCTGATGCTGCCGCAGGTCCTCGCCACCATCCAGGCCACCACCAGCGGCCAGCGGCGCACCCGCGCGATGAGCCTGTACAGCGGCACGGCCGGCGTGGTCAGCGCGGTCGGGCAGGTGCTCGGCGGCGTCCTGGTCTCCGTCGACGTGGCCGGCACCGGCTGGCGCTCGATCTTCCTGATCAACGCCCCGATCGCCGCCGTGGCCCTGCTGCTGACGGCGCGGGCCGTCCCGGAGACCCGCTCGCAGCGGCCCACCGGCGTCGACGGCTGGGGCACGGTCCTGCTGTCGGTGACGCTCATCGCGCTGCTGGTGCCGCTGACCGAGGGCCGCGCGGCGGGCTGGCCGCTGTGGTCCTGGCTGCTGCTGGCCCTCTTCCCGGTGGCCGCCGTGGCGTTCGTCGTGGTGGAGGTCCGCCAGGAGCGGGCGGGGCGCACCCCGCTGGTGCCGCCGTCGCTGCTGCGGGTGCACGCGGTGCGCAGCGGACTGACGCTGATCACCCCCTTCTCCATCGGGTGGGGCGGCTTCATGTTCGTCCTCGCGGTGGCCCTGCAGGAGGGCCTGCGGCTGGGTCCGCTGGCGGCGGGGCTGGCGCTGGTGCCGATGTGCGTGACGTTCCTGGCCGGCTCCCTGGCCGGGCCGCGGCTGGCCGCCCGGTACGGCAGGGGTCTGGCGACGGGCGGCGCGCTGCTGCAGGGCGCCGGCCTGCTGATCGTGGCCGCGACCTTCTGGTACGGCTGGGACGGGCTCGGCCCCCTCGGCCTCGCGCCGGGGCTGGCCGTGCAGGGTCTGGGCCAGGGCCTGCTGATGCCGCTGACGATGCGGCTCGTGCTCAGCGAGGTGCCGGTGGACCGGGCGGGCGTCGGCAGCGGCGTCCTGGTCACCACGCAGCAGGCGTTCATGGCGCTGGGTGTGGCGACGATGGGCTCGCTGTTCCTGTCGCTGACGCCGTCGAACGGCATGCGGCAGGCGCTGGCGATCACCCTGGGCGTCCAGCTCGTGCTGGTGGTCGTGTCGGTGCTGCTGACGCTGCGCCTGCCCCGGTCGGTGCGCTGAGGGACCGAAGCCGGGCACTCACTCGATGGACTGACAGATATTGAAATCCGTCAGTCCATGTGTGACGCTGTACGGGTCCCCCTCCCCTGCCCGACCGAAGGAACCTCCCGTGCTGCACCGCACCCTCGGCACCACCGGCCCCCGGGTATCCGCGCTCGGCCTCGGCTGCATGGGCATGTCCGCCCTCTACGGCGACGCCGACCGCGCCGAGTCGATCGCCACGATCCACGCCGCCCTCGACGCCGGCATCACCCTGCTGGACACCGGCGACTTCTACGCCATGGGTCACAACGAGCTGCTGATCGGCGAAGCCCTGCGCACCGCCCCCGGCCATGCCCGCGAGCAGGCCCTGACCAGCGTGAAGTTCGGCGCCCTGCGCGGCCCGGACGGCGCCTGGCTCGGCTACGACGGCCGCCCCGCCGCGGTGAAGACCTTCGCCGCCTACTCGCTCCAGCGCCTGGGCACCGACCACATCGACGTCTACCGGCTCGCCCGCGTCGACCCCGCCGTGCCGATCGAGGAGACCGTCGGCGCCGTCGCCGAGCTCGTCCAGGCCGGGTACGTGCGCCACATCGGCCTGTCGGAGGCGGGCGCCGAGACCGTGCGCCGCGCGGCCGCCGTCGCGCCCATCGCCGACCTCCAGATCGAGTACTCGCTGCTCTCCCGCGACATCGAGCAGCAGATCCTGCCCACCTGCCGCGAGCTCGGCATCGGCATCACCGCCTACGGCGTGCTCTCCCGCGGTCTGATCAGCGGCCACTACTCCCGCGACCGGCAGCTGGCCGCGAACGACTTCCGCAGCATGAGCCCCCGCTTCCAGGGCGAGAACCTCCAGCACAACCTCGACCTCGTCGACGCCCTGCGCAAGGTCGCCGACGAGCGGGGCGCGAGCGTGGCGCAGATCGCCATCGCCTGGGTCCTCTCCCGCGGCGCGGACATCGTGCCCCTGATCGGTGCCCGCAGCCGCAACCGCCTCGCCGAGGCGCTGGGCGCGCTGGAGGTCACCCTGAGCGAGGCCGACATCGCCGCCATCGAGGAGGCCGTCCCACCCGGCGCCGCCGCCGGCTCCCGCTACCCCGAGTCCCAGATGGCGTACCTGGACAGCGAGCGGTAGCCCGCGGGCGGTCGCGCCGCTGCCGGTACGGTCGTAGGACCACCCGCTCCCCGGAAGGGACCCGCACCCAGATGCCGCCCGAGACGCTGACCCCCGACCGCATCCTCGAGGCCACGGAGGACGTGCTGCGCCGCTACGGCCCGGCCAAGGCCACCGTGGTCGACGTGGCCCGCGCGCTCGGCGTCAGCCACGGCAGCGTCTACCGCCACTTCGCCAGCAAGGCCGCCCTGCGGGAGGCGGTCACCGACCGCTGGCTCGACCAGTCGCACGCCGAGCTGTCCGCCCTCGCCGGCGCGGAGGGCCCGGCCGGGCCCCGCCTGCGCGACTGGCTCACGGCCCTCTTCGCCGCCAAGCGGCGCAAGGCCGGCGACGACCCCGAGCTGTTCGCGACGTACATGGTGCTGGCCGGCGAGAACAGCACCACCGTGGAGCGGCACATAGGGACGATGATCGAGCAGCTGGAGCAGATCATCGACAGCGGCGTGCGCCGGGGCGAGTTCGCCGTCGGCGACCCCGCGGCCACGGCCCGTGCCGTCTGGGACGCCAGCGGCCGCTTCCACGACCCGGCGTACGCGGCGCACTGGTCGGCGCCGGACATCGACGACGCCTTCGAGGCGGTGTGCGACCTGGTGCTGCGCGGCCTGCACGCCGGTGGCTGAGCCTCGCGAGGAAAAGCCCGAGGGCCCGGCTCACCGCGGTGCGGTGGAGCCGGGCCCTCGGGCGTTGTCAGGCGTTCGGTCGCGTCAGCAGCCGATGAGGCGGGCGGCCAGGTAGCCCTCGATCTGGTCGAGGGAGACGCGCTCCTGCTTCATCGTGTCGCGCTCGCGCACGGTGACCGCGTTGTCCTCGAGGGTGTCGAAGTCGACGGTCACGCAGAACGGCGTACCGATCTCGTCCTGGCGGCGGTAGCGGCGGCCGATGGCGCCGGCGTCGTCGAACTCGATGTTCCAGTGCTTGCGCAGGTCGGCCGCGAGGCCCTTGGCCTTCGGCGAGAGCTCCGGGTTGCGGGACAGCGGCAGGACCGCGACCTTGACCGGGGACAGGCGCGGGTCGAGGCGCAGCACGACGCGCTTCTCCAGCTTGCCCTTGGCGTTGGGGGCCTCGTCCTCGACGTAGGCGTCGAGGAGGAAGGCGAGCATGGTGCGGCCGACACCGGCGGCGGGCTCGATGACGTAGGGGGTCCAGCGCTCGCCGGCCTCCTGGTCGAAGAACGACAGGTCCTGGCCGGAGGCCTTGGAGTGGGCGCCGAGGTCGTAGTCGGTGCGGTTGGCGACGCCCTCGAGCTCGCCCCACTCGTTGCCGCCGAACTGGAAGCGGTACTCGATGTCAGCGGTGCGCTTGGAGTAGTGGGAGAGCTTCTCCTTCGGGTGCTCGTACCACCGCATGTTCTCCTCGCGCAGGCCCAGGCCGGTGTACCAGTTCCAGCGCTGCTGCATCCAGTACTCCTGCCACTGCTCGTCCTCGCCCGGCTTGACGAAGAACTCCATCTCCATCTGCTCGAACTCGCGGGTGCGGAAGATGAAGTTGCCCGGAGTGATCTCGTTGCGGAAGGACTTGCCCATCTGGGCGATGCCGAACGGGGGCTTCTTCCGGGAGGTCTGCTGGACCTGGGCGAAGTTGGTGAAGATGCCCTGCGCCGTCTCGGGGCGCAGGTAGGCGACCGAGCCGCTGTCCTGGGTCGGGCCGAGGTGGGTGGAGAGCAGGCCGGAGAACTGCTTGGGCTCGGTGAACTGGCCCTTGTTGCCGCAGTTCGAGCAGTTGACGTCGGCCAGGCCGTTCTCGGGCAGGCGGCCGTGCTTGGCCTCGTACGCCTCCTCCAGGTGGTCGGCGCGGAAGCGCTTGTGGCAGGAGGTGCACTCGGTCAGCGGGTCGGTGAAGGTGGCGACGTGGCCGGAGGCCACCCACACCTCGGAGGCCAGGATCACCGACGAGTCGATGCCGACGACGTCCTCGCGGGAGGTGACCATGTAGCGCCACCACTGGCGCTTGATGTTCTCCTTGAGCTCGACGCCGAGCGGCCCGTAATCCCAGGCGGCGCGCTGGCCGCCGTAGATCTCACTGCACGGATAGACGAAGCCACGGCGCTTGCTCAGGCTGACGATGGTGTCGATCTTGTCGGCGGCCACGGTGCTCTCTTCATTGCGACGACGAACAGCGAATGATTCAGGTTACCGGCGCTGTACCCCCTCTCATCAAATCGGCTCTGGCCTTGGCTTGACCGCACGCGCGGCCCACCCTGCAGTTGACAATCGTTTCCATTTTTGTTGAAAATGAGTGTCATGAACGTACGCCCGATTCGTCCGGCCCCGGGCCGGCGCCGAATATCCGTCGCCGCCGTCGCCCTCGCCGCGACGCTCGGCCTCGTGAGCCTCACCGCCTGCTCCGCCGTCACCGGCGGCGACGGCAAGAAGAACGGGAAACTGCAGGTCATAGCGTCGTTCTACCCGATGGAATTCCTGGCGCAGCAGGTCGGCGGCCGGCATGTCGACGTCACGGGGCTGACCAAGCCCGGCGTCGAACCGCACGACCTGGAGCTCACCCCCCGGCAGACCGGCTCCCTCGCCGACGCCGGCGCGATCGTCTACCTCAAGGGACTGCAGCCCGCCGTCGACGCGGCCATCAAGCAGTCCGGAAACAAGCACGTCGCGGACGCCGCCTCCTTCACCCACCTGGAGAAGCACGGCGCCGAGGCCGGCGGCCACGAGGACGAGGGCGCGGACGAGCACCACGACCACGACGGAGCGGGCACCGACCCCCACGTCTGGCTCGACCCCGTGCGCTACGCCCAGGTCGCCCGGGGCGTCGCCAAGACCCTCGGCGAGGCCGACCCCGAGCACCGGGCCGACTACGCGCACAACGCCGACGAGCTGGCGAAGAGGCTCGACACGCTCAACAATGACTTCGCGGCCGGTCTGAAGAACCGCGCCTCCGACACCTTCATCACCACCCACGCCGCCTTCGGCTACCTCGCCGAGCGCTACGGGCTGGTCCAGGAGGCCATCAGCGGCGTCGACCCGGAGTCCGAGCCCAGCGCCGCCCGCATGAAGCAGCTGCACAGGCTCGCCGAGGACCACCACGTCAGCACCGTCTTCTTCGAGACCCTCGCCAGCCCCGCCACCGCGAAGACGCTCGCGGGCGACCTGAAGCTGAAGACCGACGTGCTCGACCCTCTCGAGGGCATCACCGACGCCTCCAGGGGCCGCGACTACTTCGGCGTGATGAAGGCCAATCTGGCCGCCCTGCAGAAGGCCCTGGGAACCAAGTGAGCGGACAGGAGACAGCCATGGAGCAGCCCGTCATATCCGTGCGCGGGGCCACGGCATCGCTGGGTTCGCGCCCGGTGCTGCGCGGCATCGACCTGAGCGTGGGCCGCGGCGAGGTCGTCGCCCTGCTCGGCGCCAACGGTTCCGGCAAGTCCACCGCCGTGCGGGCCATCGTCGGCCAGGTCCCGCTGACCGGAGGCGAGCTGGAGCTCTTCGGCACCCCGCGGCGCCGCTTCCGCGACTGGGCGCGCGTGGGGTACGTCCCCCAGCGCACCACCGCCGCCGGCGGCGTACCCGCCACCGTGCGCGAGGTCGTCGCCGCCGGACGCCTGGCCCGTACGAAGCTCGGGCCGACCCGCAAGGCGGACCGCGAGGCCGTCGTACGGGCCCTGGAGCTGGTCGGCATGGCCGACCGCCTCAAGGACCCGGTGGCCGCGCTCTCCGGCGGCCAGCACCAGCGCGTGCTGATCGCCCGCGCCCTCGCCGGCGAACCCGAACTGCTGATCATGGACGAGCCGATGGCCGGCGTCGACCTCGCCAGCCAGGAGGTCCTCGCGAGCGCCCTGCGCGAGCAGGTCGCCCGCGGCGCGTCCGTCCTGCTCGTGCTGCACGAGCTCGGCCCGCTGGAGCCGCTCATCGACCGCGCCGTCGTGCTGCGCGACGGCTGCGTCGTCCACGACGGGCCCCCGCCCGAGGCCGTGGGCCAGCACGCGCTGCCCGGCCACGACCACGTACACCCGCACGCCGACCCGGCCGCGGAACCGATCCGGACAGGGCTGCTGAGCTGATGGACATCCTCGAACTCGCCTTCATGCAACGGGCGCTGCTCGCCGCGCTCCTCGTCGGCATCACCGCCCCGGCCATCGGCGTCTACCTCGTCCAGCGCCGCCAGGCGCTGATGGGTGACGGCATCGGCCACGTGGCCCTCACCGGCGTCGGCCTGGGCTTCCTGCTCAACACCAGCCCCGTGTGGATCGCCACGATCGTCTGCGTCGTGGGCGCCGTCGTCATGGAGCTCATCCGCTCCTACGGCCGGGCCCGCGGCGACATCGCGCTCGCCATGCTCTTCTACGGCGGCATGGCCGGCGGCGTCATGCTGATGAGCCTGGCCCCCGGCGGCTCCAACGCCAACCTCACCACCTACCTCTTCGGCTCGATCACCACCGTCTCGCCGCAGGACGTCACGGCCATCTGCCTGCTCGCCGGCTTCGTGATCCTCACCACCGTCGGCCTGCGCAAGCAGCTGTTCGCGATCTGCCAGGACGAGGAGTTCGCCCGCGTCACCGGCCTGCCCGTACGCCTGCTGAACCTGCTCATCGCCGTCACCGCCGCCGTCACCGTCACCGTCGCCATGCGCGTCGTCGGCCTGCTGCTGGTCAGCGCCCTGATGGTGATCCCCGTCGCCGCCTCCCAGCAGATCGCCCGCAGCTTCGCGGCGACCTTCTCGATGTCGGTGGCCATCGGCGTCCTGGTGACCCTCTCCGGCACCGTGACCTCGTACTACGTGGACGTGCCCTCCGGCGCGACGATCGTGCTCCTGGCCATCGGCCTGTTCGTCCTGCTGACCCTCCTGGCCACCCCCCTCGCCCGCCGCCGCGCCGCGGCGACGAAGGCCGCGGAACGCTGCACGGCGGTCACGGACGACGTCAAGGTCTGATCGCCTGGCACAATTGGCCTGCACCCCGTGCGACGAGTGTTCAGGCGAGCTTGAGGAGGCAACTGTGGCGACCGCCGGACCCCCGGTACGCGGCCGGGCCACCAAGCAGCGGGCCGCGGTCGCGGCCGCGCTCGACGAGGTGGACGAGTTCCGCAGCGCGCAGGAGCTCCACGACATGCTCAAGCACCGCGGCGCCTCCGTCGGCCTGACCACGGTCTACCGCACCCTGCAGTCCCTCGCGGACGCCGGCGAGGTCGACGTCCTGCGCACCAGCGAAGGCGAAGCCGTCTACCGCCGCTGCTCCAGCGGTCACCACCACCACCTGGTCTGCCGCCTGTGCGGCAAGGCCGTGGAGGTCGAGGGCCCGGCCGTCGAGAAGTGGGCCGACTCCATCGCCGAGGACCACGGCTTCGTGGACGTCGCCCACACGATCGAAATCTTCGGCACGTGCGGCGACTGCGCGGCGAAGCGGTAGCAGACACCCTGCAGTGAACGACAGGGGCGCCTCCGGAACAGTCCGGAGGCGCCCGACGCGTACGTGCGCGTCATCCCCCGGACGGCGACCCGCTCTCCACGGCTTTGCCACCCAGGCGCGGCACAAGGGGAACCGGCATGACGGCGAAGGCGAAGACGGCCTGGATCACAAGCTGGACCCACAGGACGACGGGTGTGCCTGCGAAGAAGAACCACCATGTCGGGAGCACGAGCAGGAGCAACAGCAGGAACCGGTGTTCCGTCCGGTCCGACCTGGTGTGGACGGACCCGAGCAGGAGAGCGATGAGGATCGAGGGCAGTCCCACGAGGATCAATGGGCCCACCGCGAGGCAGGACAGAACCAGGTCCCAGAACGGACGCCTCCATAAGGTCGGCTCACTCGACCACAGCGCTCCTCCAGCGAGCGCTTCGGCGGCCGTCCATCCGGTCGCGTTGGTGAGCACATAGCCGAACACACAACGTGCAAGGCGCTTCATCACAATCCGCACCGGGACTCGAGGCGGTCCACTCGTCTCTGACATCCCATGACACTACGTCGGCGCCACGGGTCACGCCCGAGGTGGCCAAGTCAGTGAACCTGACGACCGCCGCCTACCGCACCGGGCCGTCCACCGACGTTGCCATCAAAACGACAGAAGCCCCACCGGGAGAACATCCGGTGGAGCTTCTGCGCAACGACTCAAACTACCCGCTACCTCGGCAGCATGTCGGCCCCTGCTCAGCTAAGAAGCGAATCACGCAACCACTTCGGCTCGATCTCGGACAAGCGAAGACGAGCGCTCTCCGACATCGAATACTTCAACCGTCGGAGCGAGGAGACGAGGCACTCCACGGTTTGGGTGTCCGAGAGGTCACATTCGAGCAGGACATTCTCGATCGGCTTGGCCGCCTCAGATACCCCGGCAGCGGAAAGAGCGATTGCAGCCATGCACAAGTCCGGATTCCCATCCGCGATTGCTCCCATGAGCGATGGGACGCCGATATTGCTTCCCAGGTAAGTGAGCGCCGATGCCGACATGAGCTTCAAACTCTGGTCTTCCGCGTCCCGATATACGCGCTCCATAGGCTCAATCATCAGAGACCCGAACCGGCCAAGCCGCTCGAAGACCAGGAAGCGAGCCTCCTCGTCCGTTTCGAACACAGTAGCCACGCGAGCAGCGATGACGGACGAGCAAACCGCAAGCTCCTCGACCGCACCCACTCGGGATGCAAGGTCCTGTGAAGCGAGGCCGTTCAGCGCGCCCTCAAGCCTCTCTGGCAATTCCATTACCGAACCCTCGTGACCGTGTACGTATACTCGCCACCGAATTGCGTACCGCCCGGGAAAGTGAAAATTGAACCGTTCCCGGGATTCATCACGGGCCTCACCCCGTGATCGAAAGCGGCCTCCTGACTGAACTGGACCACATAGTTTTGCCTGTCCCCAAAGACGCCTATCCTACCAAGCTGCCCAGATGTGACGTCCCGCCCCAATGTCGTGGCAAACATGTCGCCGGAACCGGTGGCCATGACCCCATTCGCACCTTGCCCAAACTGCAGGCTATTCACCTTGACCGTCTGCCCAACAGACATTCCGCTAACGTCCACACCCGCAATTCCCTGCACGCCGTCAGCGTCAGTGAAGTGCGAGAAAATATCCCCTCCCCCGCTCGGGTCACAATTGTGAACCAGAACTGGGGTGGGCCCTGCCAGCACATAGTACGTGTGCTACGCGGTCCCTCTCTATTTGCGTATTCGCAGATCAGCGATGGTTTCGGGTTCCGCTGGTGTCCGTGGTTGTGCGGGGGAATCCGTGGGTGTTGCCGTCGCTACTGCCGTCAGCGACGCGGGCCGCACGGTCGCGCTACGGCTGATGCGGTGGCGGCGCAGAGGGACCCTACTGCCAGGCTCCGGGCTCGGCGCGGAGAATGGTGCGGGCGATCTGCTCGTACACCCCGTGGCCGGTGGTGGCGCAGTGTCCGGCGATCCAGCGGGTCAGCTCGTCCGGGGTGTGCAGGGTGCCGGAGGTGGCACCGCAGTTGTGTTCCTCGCCGGTGACGCAGACCGCTTCGAGGGTCGGCAGCGCCATGGGATCAGGGACGGTGGTGACGTGGTACTCGCGGACTCGGTAGCGTCCCCGTGCGGGGGTGCGGACCGTTGCGTCGGGGTTCGTGGAGTCAGGCATCGTCGTCCCTCTCGTCCTCTTCCGGGCCCGGGAGGCGCTGCCCACGCGAGTCAGCGACCCTGAGTGCGTCGGATAGGGCTTCGGTCAACCGGCGGGCCAGCCAGCGGTATTCGGTCGCCGACATGGCCTGCGCTCCGGGGGCCGTGGCGTCGCGGGCGTACTCCAGCAGCTCCGTGCCCATGCCGAGCTGGATCGTCTCGATGCTGTCGGCGAGAGTGGAGAGGTAGCCGTGACCGTCGGTGCTCAGGTAGCAGGGCTTCCCCTCGGCAGTGTTCCAGGGCAGCAGGCGTGGGCCCTCTGCCGCGGGACGCCCTGGCCACGGTGTCGCATGCTCGACCATCGTGTTGCCCTCTCCTCTGCTTGGCTCGGGGGTGTTGATCAGGGTCTCGCTGGTGTGGACCTTGCGGAGTAGCCAGCGTGTCTGCCTTTCTGTCTGCCAAGCTGGTGGAGTGCGGGAGACAGTCGGGGAACTGGTCAGGCGGCTGCGCGTGGCGCGTGGTTGGAGTCAGCGGCGGCTCGCCGAGGCGCTGGCCGAGGCTGCTCCTGGTCGCGTTCCTCCGACACGGAATGACGTGTCCCGCTGGGAGATCGGGACGCGGTCGCCGCGTGAGTGGCTGCCGTTCCTCGCGCGGGTTCTGGAGGTCCCGCGCGAGATGCTGGAAGCGGCGAAGGCCGTTCATCCTGTCGAGCTCACGCCGCCGGTGCGGTCGGTGGCCGACTTCCTACCCAAGGGCAACCCGCTCTCCCCGCTGCGTGCCCGTACGGGCCGGCAGATCGGGGCCAGGCAGGTGGCGGACCTGGCTCAGCGGGTGCACGGCCTGCGGCTGGCCGACGACGTGGTGTACGGCAAGGACCTGATCGGGCCCGCGCTGCGCGAGCTGCGGGCGGCGGTGAAGCTCTACCGCGAGGGCGTACACAGCGAAGCAGTAGGTCGCGAACTACTGCGATCCATTGGCGAGTTGGCGCAGATTGCCGGATGGGTGGCCTCTGATGCCGGGGAGCATGCCGAGGCGGAGCGGATCTACCGGCTCGGTATGAGCGCAGCGCAGGCCGCCGGGGACGGCGTGCTGTCCGGGAACGTGGCGGGTTCGCTGGCCTACCAATGGAGCAACACCGGGCGCACGACTGACGCGGTCGGCTTGGCCCACGCCGCACTGGAGGACGCCGGTCCGGATGCTCCCCCGAAGGCTCGCGCACTGTACCTGGACCGCGTGGCCTGGGCGCATACCCGTGCCGGGCAGGACCGCCCGGCGATGGCCGCACTGAGAGAAGCGGCCGAGGCTCTGGCCGAGGACTCCGCCGGCACTGAATCACCGACCTACCTGTACTGGATGGACGCCGGGGAGTTGCAGGTCATGGAGGCCCGCGTCTACACCGAGCTACGCCGTCCGCTGCGCGCCGTACCCCTGCTGGCGGACGTGCTCGGGCGCTACGACGCCAGCCACGCCCGGGAGTTGGCGCTGTACCTCTCATGGCTGGCTGTGGCCTACGCCGACGCCAACGAGCCCGAAGCCGCCGCCCAGACCGCGGGTCGCATGCTCGCCCTCGGGCAGAGCGGCAGCGAACGAACAGCAGAGCGGACACAGATCGTCCTGGACCGCCTGCGGGCCTTTCGCGACGTGCCCGAAGTCGCCGAACTGCTGGCGTCCTAAGCGCCCTCGGAGAAGACACTCACCGGCCAGGGCCAGCACCCGGCACGATCCGGGCCTGAGCGGGTGGGGGTCCCTCGTCGGTCGGGCAGCTTCGCCGTGCCAGGGTTCCCCGGGGGCCGCCAAGGCTCACACCGTGACGCATGCGCTCGGCCTTGGCGGCCCCCGGGGGTTCCTGGTACGCCTCCGGTGACCGGGCGGCGAGGGACCCCCACCCGCGGCCCCGAACCTCGCACCACGACGAAGCCGCTCCCAACACGTGGCCCCCTGCCCCTCGGAGGGAGGGCCGGGGTCTGGGGCGGAGCCCCGGAAAAGGTTGGCTGTGCTGGCTGTTGCGCGCCCGGACCGGCGGGGCCGTCGGCAAGCGGGGCGGAGACAGGAGCGGCAGGCGGGCCGGGCGCGCGCGGGCCGCGCCAGCGGGCCGCCTTGATCAAGTAAAGAAACTCTGAACAGCTCACTCAGCTGCGCGCCCGGGCGGTCCACCGGGTGCAGGTGGTTCAGCGTCGGCGTCTGCCTTCGTTCAGTCGGTCGCGTAGGCGCTGAGCACTGGCGGCGGTCTCCTCGGGCGTGTGGTTGCCACTGAGGCGCTTGCGTTGCTCCATGACAGCCCGCATGGCGTCACGGTGGGCGGTGGCGGCTTCGAACTCGGTGCTGGCCTTGATGAACCGTTCCTCGGCGGCAGCGAGTTCGGCGGCTACCTCGTCATCGGTCTTGCCGCTGAGTCGTACCGCTTCCTCGTCCGCCCGGCGCTGGACCACCATCTCCTCCAGCCCTTCGTTGTAGCGCTTGAGGAACTGATCGCGCGGGCTGAGCTGGCGGACGAAGACGCCCCGGCCCTGCACGGAGTAGACCAGCCCTTCCTCCTTGAGGACCCGCAGAGCGTTCTGCGCCGTGGAGTTGGCGATGCCGTACTGGGCTTGCAGATCCCGGGCGGACGGGAGCTTGGCACCCGGTGCGAGCCGGCCGTCCTTGATCTGCTTGCGGAGTTCGTCCGCGGTCCGCACGTACGGGGGGCGGGGATCGTCAAGGGGACTGTCGGCAGTCTGCCAACCACGCCGGAGGGTAGCGAGACCGGTGTACTCAGGATCGGACTCGCCGGGATCAACCTCGTCTTCCCCTGCCGCGTCCGCCTCCGTTTCGGTGGCCACAATCGGCTTTGGCGCGCGTACATAGCTACCCCGACCCAAGACGGAGTAGATCAGCCCCTCCTCCTTGAGGAGCCGCAGGGCGTTTTGGACCGTGGAGCTGGCGATGCCGAAGCGTCGTTGCAGCTCGCGCGCGGCGGGAAGCCGCTCGCCTGGGCGCAGCTCGCCGTCGTGGATGGCGGCACGCAGGACGTCGGCGGCCTGGACGTACGGCGGCCGGGGGTCCTCTCCCAGGGGCAGCTTCATGGCACGAGGGTAGCGGCGTCGGCACTCGCGGCACACCCGGGCGTCCTCGGCGTTCCAGCCGTATCGCTGTAGCGATACGAATCGAGTGTTGTGGGTGTAGCGAGTGTGCCGCTATGGTCATGACGAGTCGATCAAGCGACTCCATCGATCAAGGGATGTGATGGCATGGCCATGTCTCGAATCCGTGTTGCTCTGCTGCCGTCGGCGGTGTGCATCGCGGGCACCGAGCCGGTGCTGAAGATCAAGGACCAGCAGACCGGGGAGGTCGCCACCGACCGGGAGACCGGCGCGTCGCTGTACACCGTGACCGTGATGCTCATGGAGGAGGGTCGCGCCGAGGTCCTGAAGATCACGGTCCCGGAGACCGGCCTGGCGGCCGGGCTCAAGCCGGGGGCGATGGTGCGGCCGGTCGAATTGTTCGCGACCCCGTGGGCGCGGATCTTCAACGGTCAGCTCTCCGACGGCGTCGCCTACCGCGCCGCCCGCCTGGAGCTGGTGACGGTGGAGGCGAACCAGTGATCCGCTTCGAAGACCCCGCACGGGAGCGGGAGTTGCACCCACTCCAGCCCCTGCCGGGTACGGAGGGCAAGGCTACCTTCGCCGTCTCGGCCGCCGTGCTCGATCTGCTCGGCCTGAACCGGGAACCAGCGGCCCGCCTCGACCTGGACGACGTGTTCCGCCTGATACACGAAAGGGGGGCCTGACATGGACGCTGTCACGGGATACGCGTCGTACGCGCTGCCGATCGCTACGGTGCTGATCGGTGTGTGGCTGCTGGTGACGGTGGTGCGCTACGTCCGGGCGGACAAGGGCACGCGGGTCAGCATGCGGCAGGCCGCGCGGGTCCGCTGGGGCTGGGTACGGCTCGCGCGGATGGCCGGACTGACGGTCACCGATAAGACCCCGACCCTGCTCGCACAGATCACCTCACAGAAGGACGGCGCCACCCCCGCGCCCCGGGTCCTGACGCCGAAGATCAAGGTCAAGCCCGACCAGTTCGGAGTGATCGTCCGGGCGCACACTCTGCCGCAGGTCGGGTTGGAGGAGTACCAGAAGTCGGCCCGGTTCCTGGCGGACGCCTGGCGGTGCACGCGCGTGTCCGTGCTGCCGGATGGCCCCGGCAAGGTGGTGATCCGGGGCGTGCGCTCCGATCCGCTGACCACGCCGACCACCCACCGGCCCACCGGCCGACCACTCACGGACCTGACACGCTGGGAGCTGGGCGTGGACGAGTACGCCTCCCGGGTGTGCGTGTCCCTGGCCAACGTGCCCGGGGTGACGGTGGCCGGCGTCCCGGGCGCGGGCAAGACCTCGGGGGTCAACAAGTTCGTCTGCGACTTCGCGCCGTCGGCCGCCGTGCAGATCGCGACTGCGGACGGCAAGGTGTCACGGGCCTCGGAGGGCGACTACGCCGACCTGGTCAAGCGGATGTTCGCATTCTGCGGTGACGACCTCGATGAGGCGAACGCGCTGTTCAAGCGTCTGGTGGAGCTACGCAAGCGGCGCTCCGCGACCATCCGTGACGTACTGGGCGTGAAGAACATGTGGCACGTCGGCCCCTCTCCTGAATGGCCGCTCACGGTCCTGATCATCGACGCGGCGCACACGTACTTCCGCGAGTACAAGGGCAACGACGCCGAGACGAAACGTTTGGCCACGTTGACGGCGGAGAACGCCCGGCTGGTGGAGGACCTGGTCAAGAAGGGCCGCAGCGTCGGCATCCTGGTGATCCTGATCAGCCAGAAGACCACCGGCGACGCCATCCCCACCTCCATCCGCGACGTGTGCCCCATTGGGCTGTCCTTCGCGCAGAAGACGGTGGAGGCAGCGGTGGCCGCGCTGGGTGAGGACATCCGCAACTGGCCCGATGCCAGCCCGGTGACCTTGCAGGACCCCGCCTACGTCGGCGTTGCGGTGATGGCGATGCAGGGCCGCCCCGGCTACACCCGCATCCGCACCCCCTACGTCTCGGATGCCGACGCCACCCGCGTCGCGGACGCCACTTCGCACCTGACCGCTGACCCGGACCTGTGCCTGGACGCCCTCCTGCGCTCGACCGGCCGGACGGCACCGCCCGCGCCCTCACTCACCAAGTGATCCCGAAAAACCCACACCAGAAGGAAGGTTGAGATCATGGCGGAGGAACGGTTCACCCGGCGCACCGTGACCGTGGTCATGGCGGTCATCGCGACCCTGGCCTTCGTCTTCTCCTTCGGCAACGTCTGGGCGCTCGCCCTGCGGCTCGGTGTTCCCCGTCCGATCGCGCCGCTGATCGCCCCCGTGGTGGACCTGTCGGTCGTCGGGCTCCTGGTCGCGCTGCGGTTCCTGGCTCTGCGCGGGGTGTCCAAGGCGGAGTTGCGGGCCGGTACCAGGCTGCTGCACCTGTGCGGGCTGCTCACCCTCGCGCTGAACACCGCCGAACCGCTGCTGACCGGACGCTACGGACGGGCCTGCCTGGACACCGTCGCCCCGCTCCTGCTCCTCGGCTGGGGCCACGTCGGCCCCGCCCTCCTCGCCCAGTTCCACACCCCCACCGCCCCCACCCCGCATCTGGAGGACGCCACCACTCCCATCTCCGCTCCGGTGCCAGACGAAGCACCCGCACCCGAACCAGCACCCCCGGCCCCCGTCCCGGTCACTGTCGCCTCGCCGACCGAGGAACCGCCGACCGCCCCGGCTCCCGCCGCCGTCACCCAGACGGCCCGACCCGCCTCCGGGCCGGCCCTGCCTGCCGCCCTGCTGGACGCGGCCCGGCGCATCGCGGACACCCACCGTGCCGAGCACGGGACCCCGATCACCGCCGCCCACCTGGGCGCGCGCATGGGCATCGCCCTCCCGGTGGCCACCGCCGCACTCGCTCAGATCTGAGCCCCGGCCCTCACCGGCCGCATCCCCTCGCTCCACCCCACGCCCACCCGATGGGCCTGGTTCGTCATGCCCCGAGCAGCACCAACACGCCTTCCTGCCTGGCTGGGTGCTGCTCGGGGCCACCCACCCGACAGAAGGGACACGCCCCGAATGGTCACCCTGGACCTGCGCCACGTGGCAAGCCCCGCCGTGCGGGACCTGCTTCACCTGGTCAACCACCCCGACTTCGACCGCGCACAGCAGCAGATCGAACGCCTCGGCGGCTGCATCGAACCCGTCCGCCTGACCGGTCACACCACCACTGTCGATGCTACGACCGGTGAGGTGCTGCGCTCCTACACCGCCTCCGACGAGCCCACCGGCAGCCTGCTGACCACGTGCGGCAACCGCCGTGCCTCACGCTGCCCGGCCTGCTCCCGCCTCTACGCCGCCGACACCTACCACCTCATCCGCGCCGGCCTCTCCGGCGGCAAGACCGTCCCCGACACCGTCCGCACCCACCCCCGCGTCTTCGCCACCCTCACCGCGCCGTCATTCGGCCCCGTCCACAACCGTCCCGACGCCCGGCCCTGCCGCTGCGGCACCCGCCACGAACCCACAGACCCGCTGCTTGGTACGCCGCTCAACCCGGCGACGTACGACTACGCGGGCGCGGTCCTGTTCAACGCCCACGCCGGAGCCCTGTGGGCCCGCTTCACCACCTACCTGCGCCGGGAGATCGCCACCCGGCTCGGTATAACGCAGAAGGCCGCCCGCGCCGTACTGCGGGTGTCGTTCGCGAAGGTCGCCGAGTACCAGAAGCGTGGCCTGGTCCACTTCCACGCCGTGATCCGCCTCGACGGACCCGACGGCAGCACCCAACCCCCGCCCCCGTACGCCACCGTCGACGTGCTCACCGATGCCATCCGGGCCGCCGCACCTCGCGCCCGCATCTCCGTTACCTCGGACGCGGTCGGGGAGCGCGAACTCGGCTGGGGCCAGGAGTTCGACGTACGCGAGATCGCTGCCTTCGGCACCGACGCCGAATTCAGCGATCAGGCCGTGGCCGCCTACGTGGCGAAGTACCCCACCAAGTCCGCCGACGCCTCCGGCACCCTCGACCGCTCCCTGTTCTGCCGCCCCTGCCAGGGCCGCGGCGCCACCCTGCTGCCCCACGGAACCCCGCTGCCGTGCACCGCCTGCGATGGGACCGGACAGGCCCGGCCCCTGCCCCGCCTCGGCGTAGCCCGGCACGTGCGGCAGATGATCCGCACCTGCTGGGAGCTGGGCAGGCTGCCCGAGTTCGCCGACCTGAAGCTCTGGAAGTGGGCCCACATGCTCGGCTTCCGGGGCCACTTCTCCACCAAGTCCCGCAGCTACTCGACCACCCTCGGCGCGCTGCGCGCCGCCCGCCGCGCCTGGCACACCGAACAGGCGCACGCCCACGCCGGCCTGCCCCAGCCCGACCTGGACACCACGCTCGTCCTCGGCCACTGGACCTACCTCGGCACCGGCTACAGCCCCGGCGCCGCACTCCTCGCCGCCAACGTCTGGAGCCGCAGAGAACTCGAACGCCAGTTCGCGGCCGAGGAGGGCTGCGGATGATCACGCATGCGCCCGTCGCGCCCCGCCAGGGGCCGAGTACGCCGGAGGAGCTGCTGACGGTTCCGCAGGTCATGGCCCGCCTCCAGCTCGGCCGCTCCGCCGTCTACGACCTGCTCCGCACCCGCCAGCTCGCCTCGATCACCCTCGGCCGCGCCCGACGCATCCCCGCCGACGCCCTGACCGACTTCATCCGCACCCGCCTCGAACAGGAAGCCGCCCAATGACCACTCCCCGCGACAACTCCGCCTCCCGCCGCGTGCGCGCCAACGGCGACGGAACCGTCTACCAGCGCAAGGACGGCCGCTGGGAAGCCGCCGGATACGTCCTCGCCCCCGGCAACACCCGCCGCCGCGTCCGCGTCTACGGCACCACCCGCAAAGACGCCCTTGCCAAGCTCACCGAGAAGATCGCCGCCAGCAACCGCGGCCTCCGCGTTCCCACCGCACAGGGCAGCGTGACCGCATACCTGACGTACTGGCTGGAGAACGTCGCCGTACACCACCTCCGCGACAACACCCACACCCGCTACACCACCTGCGTCCACCGCTACCTCATCCCCGGACTCGGCAAGAAGAAGCTGACCAGGCTGACCGCCAAGGACATCCGCACCTGGCTCAACCAGCTCCGCACCACCTGCCAGTGCTGCACGCGCGGCATCGACGCCCGGCGCGACCAGCCCCGCTGCTGCGCCGCCGGCCAGTGCTGCCACAAGCTGCTCTCCCCGCTGACGCTCACCTACATCCACTCCGTGCTCAAGTCCGCCCTGGAGCACGCCGTCCGCGAGGAAGAGATCCCGCGCAACGTCGCCCGCAACGTCCGAACCGGCACACCCCGGCCCCGACGGTTCGAACCCCTCACCGCCGACGAAGCCCACCAGGTCCTCACAGCCGCAGGAGGTCACCGGCTGCACGCGCTGTTCGAACTCGCCCTCCACACCGGACTGCGCAAGGGCGAACTCCTCGGCCTACGCTGGGAAGATCTCGACCTCGACCGGGGCACCGCCGCCATCCGCCGCACCCTTCAGCGGACCGCCGCAGGCGGGCTCACCACGCTGCCCACCAAGACCCGGGCCTCCGAACGCCGTATCGCCCTCCCCACGCGGTGTCTCCAGTCTCTGAAGCTCCACCGCGAGCAGCAGCAGCGCGAGCGTGAGACTGCAGGCACGGCGTGGCAGCACAGCGGGCACGTGTTCACCACTGCGCAGGGCGGAGCGATCGACCCGACCAACCTCACTCGCGCCTTCACCACGCTCCTCCGCAAGGCCGGCGTCCGCCGAATCCGCTTCCACGACCTCAGGCACTCCACCGCCACCCTGCTTCTGGAACAGGGAGTCGAACTTGTCGTGATCAAGGAACTCCTCGGACACGCCCACATCGGCGTCACCGCCAGCGTCTACGCCCACGTAAGGCTCCGCCTTCAACGCGACGCCATCGACACCCCCAGTACCGCGCTCGGCAGCCAGGCGATCACCACGGGCAACGGTGACAACGACGAACCGCCGGCCTGCGCCATCGTCCGCTGACGTTGCCGTCATTTACTGCCGTCACCCCACACAGAAGCCCCGCCAGGACGCACCCGGCGGGGCTTCGTTTCGCTATCACGAACGGCTTCAGCAAAGGAAGCCTTCAGGAGTGAGTGGAGGTATAGCCTGCCAGTGATCAGTCCAGGCTCTCGGCAAGCTCAATCCAGCCTGCCACTTCCCTCTCCCAATGAGAAGGATCAGCAGCCTCAAGGAAGCCTGCCGCCGACCATCGATCCCACAACCCTTCGGAGGCAAGTAGATCTTGCGAAAGCCGTACGCCCAAACGCCTCTCAATATGCAGCAGCGCACCAAGGCACCACGGCTGGTTTCCTCGATTTTGCAGCTCGCTCAGACTGTGCTCCAGATAACGCTTCAACGCATACGCATCAGAGGGTTGACAGAACCGAGCCAGCGTGAAGGCAACGCCCTTTTCCGTGTGCCTGGCGCCCCCCTCCCCGATAAGCCTGTGCAGCTCGTCTCGAAATTCAGATCTCTGCGCAAATCCGATGAGCCAACACGCCGTAAGAGCCTCCCGCCAGTCGCCGCCCAGGAGCTGCTCCAGCTCGCTCGCCGACGCCTGCCGACCGTCATCCATCAAGGCCGCACCAAACTCAAGGGCCTGCTCACGGCCAGCCCTCATGAAGCTCCCGGAGAGGAGTTTCTTATACCTGTTCCCAGGCAAGCAATAGCGCGCAAACAGAGCACCCGCACTGGTTCCAGACACTCAAAACCCCTCTCCCGGACAGGACTACTTCGATTCCGTCACCTAAATGGCCCCCATTCACAGCTCACCTGGCAGCCTGTGACGCGACCCTCAATGAGGACTTCCAGCTCTTCGAGTCCTCGCTGGCCGGCAACTCTCATACGGCTTGGATCGATTGCACTGCGCGGAATCCTGAGAACCAGAGCCCCCGAACTACCGAACTCCTCTGAAAATTCTCGCGCTGTCTCAAGGTCAGGTGACCACGATGTGAAAACACTCTCCGTGTTGTCACCCGAGTGCGCCACAGGGTCGCTGTGGCCGCCGCGAGGTTCCGCAATGCCTGCCCTCGCTTCCGCGAGCTTGTAGTGATTGTTGGTAACTCCTCGATAGAGGTATTCACCACTGGAGTCGCCGAGTTCAGCGGCCCGCGCAAACACATCGTCGACCGACGGGTTGCAGTTGTGAACCAGGACCGGTGTGGCCCCCGCCAGCACATAGTACGTGTGCAGGTCGGCTACCGTCAGGTTGTTGACCGCTGCATTCTGAGTCCATCGCTTAACAGCAGAAACTTGAACCCAGGATCCGGAGCTGGTCTGGATCCAGTCGTGAGGCAGGAGTGCCTTGGCCTCTACCCACTGCCTTCGTTCCGGAAGCCAGAAGGGGTGGCCTTCTGTAGCAGTGACGGATTTTCCGCCCCCGAACAGATCCCCGGCACCGCTCAAGGAGATCTCGACGAGGTTCTTCCTGCCATTTCCCAGGATTTCCTTGGTGACCGGCTTCGAGGCGTTCCCGCCCGAGGCCGGGTCGGCGGCCAGCACTTTGTCTCCGACTTTTACGTCTTTGATCTTCTTGCGCTTGCCGTCCGCCATGAGGACTTCGGTGTCGGGCAGGAAACTGTTGCACTGTCTGGCTCGTGCCGCAGCCTTGATGCCTCTGGCGGCCTGCGCCCCCTTGACGTAAGGGTTGAGCCCCAGGACGACGTCGAAGCAGCGCATCTTGCTGCCGTTGGCGCAATCGGCAAGGGGCGCCACAAAGGTGATTTCCCCCAGGAAAGCGCCGACCACCCTCTGCTTCTTCGACGGCACGTCACGCCAGGACACGATGGAACTGTGCGACTTCGCGGTCATGCCATGGGATCTGGCAGCCCGTCCCCAGCTGTAGCTCACCGTCCTGGCGTTGGTGTCCGACCCGGTGGGGCTCGGGTACAACTGCTCGTGGCGGTAGCTCCAGCCTCCGTAGTCGTCGAGAAACCAGCCGCTGCCCGTCTGGCCGTGCTGTCGGTAGTACTCCTCGTCGTTGGAAGGCTTGCCCCCAGCCGGCCCCTCGGGACGCAGACCTGAGGCGTCGGAGAAAGTGGCCGGGTTGTTGTTCGCGTAGGTGTAGCCGTGCGTCTGCTGCGGATCGCTCAGATCCATTACCGGGTCGACGCTGACGAACCGGCCGATCGCCGGGTCGTACTCTCGGGCCCCGAGGTGCGTCAGACCTGTGTCGTGATCCTCCGTTCCGCCGACGAAACGCTTGTCTCCGGCCCAGCTGCCCGGCTGCGGGCCGCGGGGGGCACCGAAGATCGTGGTCTTTCTGCGGGTGATGGCCTGAGTCGCCGTGTCGATCTGTGCAGAGGTCGTGTTGTGCTCGTCCGAAACGAGGAAGGTCAGCCGGCCGCCGGTCCGCACGGCGATGGTCTTGGCACCGTTGGTGTAGTACCGGGTGCCGGAGACGGCCCCATCCTTCATGCGGAGTTCGGTCCCGCCGGGAAGGTAAAGAGTGGTGCCACTCGAGTCCTTGCGAAGGAGGCGCTGACCTTCGGCGTCGTAGATGTAGCTGTCCACCGTGTCGCCCTGCGTGACCTTCGAGAGGTGCCCTTCGGGGTCCCAATCGAGCGTCTGCGGGGCCGCTCCACCAATCTTGCGTACACGGGTGTTGCCCGCTTCGTCGTACGCGTACGTCTCCGCGCTCGCGCCGGCCGGAGCGGCTTCCGTGACCTGGGTCAGCAGGTGCTTTCCTGCTCCGGGAGCCTGGTACGTCCGTGTGATGTCGGCCGGCGGCCCGGAGGCCGTCTTGTGCTGAACTTCCGACTTGCGGTTCCCTACGGCGTCGTACGTGTACGTCGCCCAGTAAGCGTCAGGGCCACCTACCGTTGCGGGCGAGGGACCGGCCCCGCACTTGTCCGGTGTCGTCCAGGCTTCCGTGATGCGGCGCAGTGCGTCGGTGGTGAAGCACTGGGTGTCTGCCGTTCTCTGCTCGTCCTGCCCATAGGCAGTGGCGATAGAGGTGACATTCCCCGCCGGGTCGTAGGTGTACCGGGTGTCCTCGACGCGCCCTGGCGTGGCGTCCCGGTCGCTCGATGCCTTCGTCAGGGCGTTGGTGTGCTCGTCGTACTCGTAGGTGCCGTACAGGTGCTTGCCGAATTCACCGAACTCCTCCCTGACAACGCGGCCGTAGTGGTCGTACGACGTGGCGGAGACCAGCGGGTCGGTTCCCGCGGACAGTGACACCTGCTTGCCCGAGTTGTAGGTGTACCCAGGCGTCAGATCTTCCTGGAGGAGATCTCCGACAGCCGGCTGACGAGCCCACTTGACTTGGCCGGTGTGGTAGTAAGCGGTGGTCCATGTATAGGTGCCCGCTAGAGCACCCTCCTTGCCCGGGACCGTGACCTCGACCGTGGCAGGCTTGTACAGGCTGCTGTAGGCGGTGATCCTGCTGGTGTAAGCGGCGCCATCCGCATACCGCGTTGCGCTGGCGAGCTGTCCCTTGCCTCCCGCTGCAGAGTCGTAGGACCACTCGGCCAACTTGGTGCCGCCCTGCGTCAGGGCTGTCCGACGCCCGAGCATGTCGTACTCCGTGTGCAAGGCAACGCCCCGGGCGTCCTTCACATCGGTGACTCGATCACCCGAGTCGTACGTGGTGTCCGAGGCTCCCTTGTCCGGATCCTCGGCGTGAATCTTCCGGCCGCGCACGTCGTAGGTGTATTTCCATTGGGCACCTGACGGATCA
This sequence comes from Streptomyces sp. NPDC049585, assembly GCF_040675615.1. Classification (NCBI taxonomy): domain Bacteria; kingdom Bacillati; phylum Actinomycetota; class Actinomycetes; order Kitasatosporales; family Streptomycetaceae; genus Streptomyces; species Streptomyces sp. NPDC049585. The sequence continues at coordinate 101,238 of NZ_JBFAPE010000006.1, forward strand.
GCGACTTTGGCCAGCCGCCCGTTCTTGTCGTAGTCGTACGTAGTGGACTGTGAAGCCTGGCGGTCCGCGTCGGTGTACTGCTTGAGTTCGACGGTCCGACCCCGAGCATCCGTCACCGTTGTCGTCGCCACACCGCCCCGCGGAGGCACCACGGTTGTGGTATCGCCTGTGTAGCTCGTGGTGCTCCGCTTGGTCTCGTCACCGAACTTCCGGGCGATGACGGCTGTGGGGCGCCCTGCTCCATCGAATTCGGTGTCGACGGAAGAGGGATACTTCGTTTCTTCCCCGGTCACCAGGACCGGTTCGGCCTTGCCGTCCGCGTAGTACGTTCCGGAGCTCCGCCATGCCTGTCCCCGGCTGTTGTAGAAAGTCTCCGTGACCAGCCGGCCGGCATCATCGGGCGACGGGACCTGCGTCTGCCGGGCGCGCAGCAATCCATCGTAGAAGGCGTATGACGTCTGGTAGACGTTGTTGAGGTTGAGCGACCTGGTCGTGACGATGTTCGGCGCATCGTTGCGAATGAGGTAGTCGAAAGCATGGCTCGGTGTATCGGCATTGGCTGTCGCCGGGCGGGCCGGGGTCCAGACCTTGGATACGCGCCCCAGTGGATCGTAGGCTGTAGTCGTCACCCGTGCATTGGCATCAGTAACCTGGATGGGCTGGTCCCTGAGAGGATCCAGCACTGTGGTGGCCTGATGACCGAGCGGGTTGGTGACCGTCGTCTTTGCGGCTGCCTCACCTGTAGCAGGGCTGTACTCGGTAACTGTGGTCTTGCCATAGGCATCACTGGCGGCAAGCTGCCGTCCGTAGATGTCATAGCAAAGTTTGTCCTTGGACGCTCCGCAGGTGCTGGGCGTGCTCACCAAGGTGTCGTAGCCGTTGCCTTGGCCGTTGATCTGCTCGGTCCTGCTGACGTCACCTCGTACCGGAGCGGCCGTAAGGTCGCCGGCCCCGTCGTAATAAGTTCGGGTATCGCTGGTGACGTCACCAGGCCTGGTGACGGCAGCGCCACAGGGCACAGCGACAGTCTCTGTCCGCGCAACTTTACTCAACAGCCACGAAGACATGCTGCGCACGTACGTGGTCGTGGTGCATTGCTCATCGCCACTCTTTGAGAGATCTCCCAGGTCGGAGACTTCTGTGACCATGCCGTAGCCGTCGAAGGATCGCGATACCGCTGTCCTGCGTTCTCCCCTCGAGGTAGTGGTACGGGTTTGCTCCTCCTTCGTACCGGTCAAATACGCCTGAAGGTCCGGTAGACCGGAGCGTGTGCGGGAGGCGGTGGCTGTTGAACGCCATGGTGTGTACGAGGTCGCAGAGACAAGAGGGCCACCGTCACCGATATAGGTTGCCCGCTCCCGGACCACGCCCGCGAACTGCTCGTGATCCGCGACAGCCACGCCGGCGGAGTCCTTGACCTCCTTGCCTTCGATACCGCGGAAGTATCTCGTCTCCGCCAACGTCTTGCCGTCCTGCGTCGTCCCCGTTCGGGTCTGCACCCGTCCATAGCCACGAGGGACTGAGTAGGTGCGATCCTGGGCATCGGTGAACTCGTCAGTGCTCTTCGTCCACGCCGCACCGTCGAGGTACGCGTATTCAGTGACCGTATCGGGGGTCTCGGCAAGGTTGTCGCCTTCCAGCACCCGGGTCACGACGTAGGAGTTGAACCAGTCCTGCTTTGCGGATTCGCCTTCGTAGGCCCATCTGACGGGGTAACAACGAGTGGAGTTGGTACCGTCCGCGGGCGGGAGGCCGGTCGCAGTGCAGTCCGGTTCCGAATAGTCGACTGCAACAGTTCCGCCTGCCTCTGTGGTGATCTGGTAGAGCCGTAGACGCACGAAGGGAGCCAGGCCGTCGCCCAGCTTGTCGACCCGGTTGGCTCTCTGCACGCCGGCAAACCTGACCGGCGGCAGGCTCTGGGAGCCGCCTGCCTTGCCTGTACGGGTGACGGACTTGAGCCACATGGGCGTCGAGACGCCGTCACCGGACGCAGGGAAGTCCTGCTCCAAGGCCCATGAATCGACGTCCTTGTACGAACCGCCGGTCAACACCCGGGTGCTGATGTTCGTGAGACGCTTCCGGCTCCAGAAGGTGGGCGAGTACTTGTCCTTACACTCGACACCATCCTTGCAGTACTGGTCGAACGGCGCGTCAGGCCAGTACTTGGCATGGTCTTCATCGAACGCACCGCAGTTCTGCAGGCAACGTTCGTCCACGCCGAACTGGACCTGCGCCATCGCCTTGGCCGCGTAAACCGAATCCGAACGCAGGCCGTAGTCGATGTGATCGAGCCATCCGCCTCTGATGTACGGCGTCGACGTCGCCTTGCCGGTCATCACATCGACATTGCGCCCGTAGTTGTTGGACTCGGTCTTCCAGAAGTACGCCATAGCGTTGCCGTGCGGATCCACGACGTAGTCGAGCTGCCAACGCCACGCCTGCTGGCACCATGAACCGGCGAAGGAGGAGCCGTAACAGGGTTCGCCGACGTGGTTACCGAACACAGGCACTGTCCACGCGGAGTGGGTTTCCGGCGTCGATGCATCCTTCCAACCAGGAAGGCGGTTCAAGCCGAAGAAGTACTGGACGCCGTCTGTCGTGGTGATCTTCCAGTGCTCGCCGTTGTTGTCACCGTTGTTGGCTCCAGTGAGCTTCTCGACCTTCTCACCGGCGTCGGACGCCGGGTGCCAGCCCTTGTCTTTGTCCTGCACAAGCTCGGTGGTCTTGCCGCCGAGCGACAAGATCGCATTGTCGTTGTACCAGCACAGGTCGCCGGTCTTGGACTTGTTCGTGCCGTCCTTGTCCTTGTTGCATGCCTTGAAACGACGCTCGATGAACCCCGGCTCCCAGGACCACCCGTCCCCTATCCAGCCGGGCTGGTTGTTCGACGCAGCGGTGCGCCCGTCAACAGTTTGCGAGGAGTAGTTCAGTGCAACCGACGGTTGCAAGCCGCCAGGAACAGCTGGGACATGGATGGGGTAGGACCAGTTGAAGGCTCCGGTCGAGCCACCGGCACTCCAGGAACCCGACGCCTCGAGCGGCGATGCCTTGTAGTCTCCCGTGGACCCCTGGGCATCCGCGGTCGCTGCCAGGACAGCGGGTCCGGAGGAAGTGCCGTTGCGTAGTCCGCGACCAGCTTGCAGGGCGGGGAGCTCCACCTCCGCTGAGAGATTGCCGAGTGTGGTGTCGTTGGCCGTGGGCAACGGATTCTTCAGCCGGCACTCGGTCTTCTCGGGAGTGGTCACCGCACAAGCCGGCAGCTGCACGAGCCGCAGCCGAGACGCCCAGTCACCGCCGTAAGCGGCCCGGAAGGAGGAGTAGTCCACCCGGACTTTCGCCCGTTTCGCACCAACGCCATCATCGGTGCGGCCCACCGACAGGAGCATGCCCTCGACCCCGGCGCGCCGGGCAGCCTCTCGATCGGCGACTGTCACCTGAACCTTGGTGGGTCCCGAGGCGGCACCGCTTGGTGTGGTACCTGCCGGAGCAACGGCGACCGGCAGGGTCCCAGCCTGCTTCATCGTCCCCTGCTGGGGCCAGCTCCTGGGAGCGCCACGCAGCCCGGTCAGTGAATCCAGCTCACCGGAATTTACGATTCCGGAATTCAGTGCGACCTCGGCTTTTCCTGCTGCAGGCCACTTCACGCCGGGAGGTTTCCACGAATTCTCACCGGCCGCATCAGGACGCCGACTGCCACCCGAAGCCGCGCGCTTCACCGGCACAGGCTTCGGCTGCTGCAGGGAAGGCAGACCCCTTCCGGAGCCACTGGACGACAGCGGCAGCGCTTGTGCCGGCAAGGTCGCTGTCAGTGCAGCTAACGCGACAGCGACAGCCAGCGAAGGTCTGAGTAACCGCCGCATGCCTCACCTCCTTGTTCGTTCCGAAATGACCGGCGAACAGTAACAGCGGGCCCACAGGCGACGTCAGCCTTCCGCAAAGGCCGGAAAAAACTTGGCCGAAAAATAATGCACGATGCTTATTTGGCTCGCGTATACAGTCGCGTTGGCTTTTCTCGATGAAGGGATCCGGCATGCACCGAAGACGCCCGCCCAGATACCCACTACCGCTCCCAAGAGCCGGGCTCATAGCCGTGGCGACAGTCAGCGCACTTGCCGTGCAGGGCACCGTCGTGCCTGCTGCCTCCGCCGCACGACACGCCTCCCCCCTGTCTCGGGCCGCAAGTGCTTCCGAGACCGACGACGGCTCCGTCAGTGAAGAGGACAAGGCGCTGCAGGAGGCCAAGTCCAGCGGTAAGCCGGTGGAGCTTCTCTCGGCCCGTACCGAGTCGACGGACACCTGGGCCAACCCCGATGGGGCCTTCTCCGTCCGGCGCTACGGTTCCCCCGTCCGCATCTGGCGGGGCGGCACCTGGGTGCCGACCGACCCCGCTCTTGTCTTCGCGAGCGATGGAACGGTGGAGCCCAAGGCCTCCAATGTGGCAGTGAAGTTCTCCGGTGGCGGCACGGGCCCCATGCTGTCCGGCATCAAGGATGGCCGGACCCTCACGCTCTCCTGGCCCACCCCGTTGCCCAAGCCAACACTCACCGGGAACGTGGCCACCTACGCCGAGATCCTGCCGGGCGTCGACCTCCAGCTCAAAGCTGAAGTCGAAGGCTTTTCACAGCTCATCGTCGTCAAGACGGCCGAGGCGGCGAAGAACCCGCAACTCGCCACGCTGAAGTTCAAGATGGCAACCGACGGTCTGGCTGTGTCGACGGACGAGGGCACAGGGAGCCTCACCGCTGCGAACCCGGCGGGGCAGACGGTGTTCACCAGTCCGACTCCGTTGATGTGGGACTCGGCCACGTCCGGGAGTTCGGTGGCAGCACGGTCACCTCGCGCCGCCGTCACCACCGGTGGGACGACGGAGCCGGGAGAGGTCTTCGAGCCCCCACCCGGCGCCAAGGACGCGCCGATGCCCACCAGCGTCAGCGGTGACACTTTGCAGATGACGCCGGACCAGACACTGCTCAACGGCACCAATACGAAGTACCCCGTCTACATCGACCCGTCATGGGCCTGGGGGCAGCGAGAGAACTGGGCGCGTGTCTACCGCAAATACCCGGACAATTCCTTCTGGAACGCCAAGGAGGTAGCGCGGGTCGGCTACGAGAACGAGACCTACGGGCTCTCGCGGTCGTTCTTCCAGATGAGCACCAGTGACTTCAAGGGTGCCGACATCCTCGACGCCACGTTCCGGATCAAGAACGTCTGGTCCTGGTCCTGCAATGCCCGGCCGGTGGAGCTGTGGCACACCGGGCCCATCTCCAGCAAGACCACGTGGAACCGGCAGCCTTCCAAGATATCGAAGATCGACACCGTCAATGCCGCCAAGGGCTGGCGAGGCAGTGACGACTGTCCGGCCGGGAACCTTGAGTTCAACGTGAAGAGCAAGGTGCAGGAGGCCGCTGCGAAGAAGTGGTCCAACATCACCTTCGGCATGTATGCCTCGGACGAGACCGACACGTTCGGCTGGAAGAAGTTCGACGCCAAGACGGCAGCCCTGGAGGTCAAGTACAACCACCCGCCGACCGTCCCGAGCAAGATCGGCACCAATCCCAGGACATCCTGCGACAGCGGCGGTTCCATCGGGAACACCCAGGTGAGCCTGTATGCCACCGTCGACGATCCGGATGCGGGCAACCTCACGGCTCAGTTCCAGCTGTTCCAGGCGGGCTCCAGTACACCACTGCTGGACCAGTCCCTCAGCGCGGCCAAGGGGCGTGCGGTGACCCTTCCCTTGCCGGACTCGAAGGTCCCGACAGGCGACTATCAATGGCGGGTGAGGGCGAAGGACCCGGACGGCGCCTACTCGCCCTGGAGCACCACGTGTAAGTTCTCGGTGACCAGGACCCGCCCGGCCAACCCTCCGAAGATCACATCCTCGGAGTTCCCACCCGGTGAGAACGGCTGGCCGGTCAACACTGGCAAGGCTCGTACAACCGGCCACATCTCGCTCTCACCCAACGGCGCCGGCGATGTCGTGCAGTACGGATGGTTCACGGACTACGACCCGGCCATCAAGTACATCGATGCGGCATCGGTCATCAGCTCACCACCAGCCTTCAAGCCGCCGGGCTTCGGGCCGCATTTCATCTACGCGTTCAGCATCGACAAGGCCAAGAACCGGTCCGACACAGCCACGTACCTCTACTACGCCGCGCGTTCGTCCGAACGTGACGGGCCGAACGATGTCAACGGTGACGCGAACAGTGACATCTGGAGCGTCGACACCAATGGCACTCTGCTGACCTACGCCGGGCAGGGAAACGGTCAGTTCTCCGCCGCGACCAACGGCGGCCAGGCGTTCGACGGCGCACAGATCGCCTTCCGCGGTGACTGGGGAGGCGACGGCTACAACGACCTCGTCGCCCTCGAGTACGACGCCGTAGCCAAACGCAAACGCCTCTGGGTCTACCCCAACAACGGATTCGGCATCGCCACCGTCGACTACAGCGATGGTAAGAGACCTCTCCAGGTGGCCTGCCCTGACAGGACACCCGGCACCGACGAGGACCCTGCGGGATGCGCGACAGGCGACGATCACTGGCAGGACGCCGACCAGATCGTCGCCCCCGGTGACATCAACGGCGACGGCAAGCCGGACCTCCTGGTCAAGGAGGGCAAACTCTTGTGGGCGTACTACGGCGACCGCGCTTCGAAGTTCCTGGACAAGGTGGAGCCACCGGTCCTGGTGGGAGGCAGCGACTGGGACAAGTTCACCATCATCGCTCCTGGTGATCTCAACGGCGACGGCCTGGCCGACCTCTGGCTGCGTGACAACAGCAACGGCGACATCCTGCGCGCGTACGGCAGGGAGGGAGAGAAGAAGGGCGTGCTCAACCCGACGACATGGGGGACGAGCAGCCGTGTGAAGGTCGGCTCAGGCGTGACCGTCGCGAGCTATCCCGTAGTCGGATCCTCAGGCGACATGAACGGAGACGGCATCCCCGACCTGTGGTCGCGCAAGTCCGACAACACTGTCATCGGCTGGGCCGGCGAGAAGACGGGCAGCGACTTCACCGGGTTCACCCGGGGCAACATCATCGACGGCGTCACCGGCGGCTCCCGGATCCCGGCCGGCACCACGCTGAATGCCGGCGACACCTTCACCTCCCGGTCCGCCAAGCTGACCATGCAGAACGACGGCAACCTTGTCATCACGTCCAATGCCGGCAAGCAGCTGTGGTCCACCGGCACGGGTAACAACCCCGGCGCCAAGGCGATCATGCAGAGTGACGGTGGCCTGAAGGTGTACAAGGCCGACGGCGCGACCGTCCTGTGGGACAGCAAGACATCGGGGGCCGGCGGCTACGCCCTGCTGCAGGACCGCGGGAATCTGGTGGTCAGCAACGCCAAGGGCCAGTCGTTGTGGAGCAGCGGCACCGCCATCCGGCACGACCACAACGGCGACGGGCGCAGTGACCTGGCCAGTTGGTACCACGTCGCAGACGGTCACGACATCATGAATGTCTACCCGACCGGGAGCGATGGCATCTTCAGGGAGCCTCGCCTGGCGTACAGCGCGCCGGCTGGCACCTGGGACGTTTCGAAACTTCGCTTCATCACGGGCGACTTCAACGGTGACGGGCGAAGCGACGTTGCGGCGCTCCGTGACGATGGTGACGGAAAGGCCAAGCTGTTCACCATCCTCGGCAAGGCGGACGGAAGCTTCGCCGAAGCATTCGCTTCATGGAGCGCCCCGGTCGGCTGGAACGCCGAACGGATGACCTTCGAGGCCGGAGACTTCAACGGAGACGGCCGCGACGACATCGCCGTCTGGTACAACGCCGCGGACGGCTCGGACCGCCTGTGGACGTTCACGGCCGATGTCCGGGGCGGCTTCAACGAACCGTTCGGCTCGTACGCGGCCCCCGACGGCCAGTGGGACGTGGCGAACATGAAGTTCGTCACCGGCGACTTCAATGGAGACGGCCGCGACGACATCTCGGTCCTGTACGGGTACGCCGATGGCACGATGAAGATGCACACCTTCGCCGCCGCCCCTGGCGGGGGATTCCTCAATCCGGTGACGTCCTGGAGTGCGGGCTACGACACCTGGGGATTCTGGGAAAACTACCGGCTCCACGCCGGCGACTTCAATGGTGACGGCAAGGACGACATCGCCTACTGGTACGCGTACCCGGACGGCCGCGGTGCGCTGCACACCATGCTCAACCGTGGCACGTCATCGGTGGCCTTCGCCGAACCGGTGAAGTCCTCCCAGAGCCCTGCGGGGCAGTTTGTCGCCAAGCGCATGCACATCGTGATCGGCGACTACGACGGCGACGGTCGTGACGACGTCGGCGCCCTCTACGGGCAGACCGACAACGGGCTGCGCATGTACACCTGGCTCGCGAAACCGGACGGCCGCTTCAACGACCCCACAGCCGGCTGGGGGCTGCCGGCGAACTCGATCACCTGGCCCATGCTCCGCGAGATCAACAGCTACAACAGCCACTACAGCTCCTTGCGCTAGCCCCGGTGCCGTTCCCCGGCGGTCCCGGACGTCTTCCGACGCCCGGGACCGCTGGTGCGTACGCCCGTCACACCCGCGGCAGCCGTGAGTCCAGCAGGGCGCGCAGCCGGTCGGTGTCGCCCGGGGTGGGCAGGCCGCGTTTGGGGAGGACGACGACGCAGTTGCTGCGCTTGTCGGGGCTCAGGAGGACGAAGACGTCGTCGCGCTCCGTGTAGCGACCGAAGGCCGGCCAGAGCATGCGCTGCGAGGTCAGGCTCGCCACGGTGGTCAGGCCCTCGGCGTCCGCCGTCGCGTGGGTGCGGCCCTGCAGGCTCAGGGTCTTGTGGACGGCGCGGGCCTGCAGGGTGGGCAGGAGAAGGATCACGGCCACGGCGAAGCCCATGAACGCGAGCGTGATCCAGTCCCGGCCCTCCACCCCGCCGGGCCCGTGCGGGGCGAGGACGGCGACGGCAAGCACGGCGTACACCAGGGGCAGCAGGATGCGCTGCCGCCGGACGCCGGGGACCGCGCGCATGCGGGCGGCGAGCGCGGAACGGACGTCCGCCAGGGTCAGTTCGAACTCGAGGGTCACCGAGCGCGCAGCCGACGGGGCCGCGAGCGTCTCACTCACCGGTCGCCGACTCCTTGGCGAGCTGCTCCTCGTTGGGGATCGCGCCGCCGAAGCGGCGGTCGCGCCGGGCGAACTCCAGGCAGGCGCGCCACAGGTCGCGGCGGTCGAAGTCGGGCCACAGGACGTCCTGGAAGACCATCTCGGCGTACGCGCTCTGCCAGATCAGGTAGTTGGAGGTGCGCTGCTCGCCCGAGGGGCGCAGGAAGAGGTCGACGTCCGGCATGTCCGGGTAGTAGAGGTACTTGGCGAAGGTCTTCTCCGAGACCTTCGACGGGTCGAGCCGGCCCGCCTTGACGTCCTCGGCCAGTGCCTTGGCGGCGTCGGCGATCTCCGCGCGGCCGCCGTAGTTCATGCAGAAGTACAGGGTGAGCTTGTCGTTGCCCTTGGTCTGCTCCTGGGCGATCTGCAGCTCCTTGGCGACCGAGCGCCACAGCTTGGGCATGCGGCCCACCCAGCGCACCCGGATGCCGAGCGCGTCGAGCTGGTCGCGGGTCTTGCGGATGAAGTCGCGGTTGAAGTTCATCAGGAAGCGGACCTCGTCCGGGGACCGCCGCCAGTTCTCCGTGGAGAAGGCGTACAGGGAGACGTTGCCGACGCCCATCTCGATGGCGCCCTGCAGGACGTCCAGCACCCGCTCGGCGCCGACCTTGTGGCCCTCGGTGCGCGGCAGGCCTCGGTCCTTGGCCCAGCGGCCGTTGCCGTCCATGACGATCGCCACGTGCTCGGGCACGAGCTCGCCGGGGATCTTCGGGGGCCGGGCGCCGGAGGGGTGCGGGTCGGGGGTGCGGTACTCGCGTCGGATGCCCAGAATCCCGCGTCGTGCCATGACTGCCACTTCTCCTTGGTCCCTGTCCTTGATCCCTGTGTGCCTATTGTTCGACGTAGCGCAGGGAGCGCAGGCCGCGCTCCAGGTGCCACTGCAGGTACGCGGCCACCAGGCCGCTGCCCTCGCGGACGTGGCGCGCCTCGCACGCGTCCGCGGTCGCCCAGTCCCCGGTCAGCAGCGCGCCCAGGAGCTCGATCGACTCCGAGGAGGGTACGACGCATCCCGGCACCCGGCACTCCCCGCACACCACGCCGCCGGCCGCGACCGAGAAGAACCGGTTCGGACCGGGCATTCCGCACTTCGCGCAGGCGCCGAAGCTGGGCGCGTAGCCGTTGACGGCCAGGGAGCGCAGCAGGAAGGCGTCCAGGACGAGGTGCGGGGCGTGCTCGCCGGAGGCGAGGGTGCGCAGGCCGCCGACGAGCAGCAAGTACTGCTGGACGGCCGGCTCGCCCTCGTGGTCGGTGAAGCGCTCGGCGGTCTCCAGCATGGCGGTGCCGGCGGTGTAGCGGGCGTAGTCGGTGACGATCGCCCCACCGTACGGGGCGATGGTCTCACTCTGCGTGCACAGCGGCAGGCTGCGCCCGACGAGCTCGCCGCCGCGGGCGAAGAACTGCACGTCGACGTGCGAGAACGGCTCCAGGCGGGCGCCGAACTTCGACTTCGTACGGCGCACGCCGCGCGCGACGGCGCGCACGCGGCCGTGGCCGCGCGTGAGGAGGGTGATGATCCGGTCCGCCTCGCCCAGCTTCTGGGTGCGCAGCACGATGCCGTCGTCCCTGAAGAGGGTCATCGCCCGCCCCCGGGGGGCTCCGGCCGGGGGTCCGGGGGTTGCCCCCCGGGAGACAACAGCTGGGTGCGCAGCACGATGCCGTCGTCGCGGAACAGAGTCATGGGGACATTGTCCCGTACGGGGGACGGCGCCCCGGCCACGGAGGGGGCGTACCGCCCCCGCCGCGGGCGCCTACGACGGTGTGCGGGCCGCGGCCAGGAGGCGGTCCGTGGCTTCGGGGCCCAGCATCAGGGCGCGGCCCACCGTGGCGAGGACCTCGCGTTCGGCGGGGCGGTAGGGGCCGTCGGCCAGGGCGATGCGGGCGCCCTGGAGGAGGATGGCCTCGCGGCCGGCCGGGGCCAGGTGCGGGGCGAGCGGTTCCAGGGCCTCGTGGAGCTCGATGACCAGCGCCGTGCCGCGGCTGTCGAAGCCGCCGGTCGGCGGGGCCGCGTAGCGGCCCGTGTCGGCGGCCAGGGCCTCGATGAGGGTGACGAGCTGCTCCTCGCTGCAGTCGGCGAAGCCCGCCGCCCGTACCGCCCCCACGGCGGCGCGCCGCACGGTGTGGGCCTGGGTGCCGCCGGCGGCCAGGACGGCCAGGGCGACGGTGTGCACGGCGTCGCGCAGCATCGCGGAGAAGCGGGTGGTGGTGGGGTGGTCGAGGGCGTCCATGGCGTAGCGGCCGCGGCAGGCGGTGCATTCCACGATGGGCCCGGCCTGTCCGCGCGGGAGCAGGGGGACGCCGAGGACGACGAGGCGGCGCCGGCCGGTGCGGCGGTGGTAGTTGCGGTCGCCGCCGCAACCGGGGCAGAAGAACTCGCCGTCTCCCACGGTGCGCCATACGGTGCGTACGCCCACCACACACCGGTCCGGGCTGTGTCGGCCTTGCGCGTGCATCACGGCGCACCTCCATAACGCCACGGCCTCGTCGCCGCGTTGACGTGATGTTAGCCACATCGTTGATGCGGCGTCAGTACCTCGGCCGTCCGTCCGCGGCCGCCGCAGGGGTGCGGCGGCCGCCGGGCCCACCGGATGTGGTCAACCGCGGTACGCGCGGTTGACCGCCGAGACGACGGCCTTGATCGAGGCGCGGGTGGTGTTGGGGTCGATGCCGATGCCCCACAGCACCCGGCCGTCGATCACGCACTCGATGTACGAGGCGGCCTGGGCGCTGGCACCCTCGCTCATGGTGTGCTCGGTGTAGTCCAGCAGCCGGGCGTCGACGCCGACGGCGGCGAGCGCGTCGAAGAAGGCGGAGATCGGGCCGTTGCCGGTGCCGGTCAGGGTCGTCGCCGTACCGTCGACGACGGCCTCGACGGTCAGCGCGTCGCGGCCCTCGCTGGTGGTGGAGGTGTGGGTGCCGCGCAGGGCGATGCGGCCCCAGGGGTTGTCGGCGGTCGGCAGGTACTCGTCCTGGAAGACCGCCCAGATCTCCTGCGGGGTGACCTCGCCGCCCTCGGCGTCGGTCTTGTTCTGGATGATCTTCGAGAACTCGATCTGCATCCGTCGCGGCAGGTCCAGCTTGTGGTCGTTCTTCAGGACGTAGGCGATGCCGCCCTTGCCGGACTGCGAGTTGACGCGGATGACGGCCTCGTACGAACGGCCGACGTCCTTGGGGTCGATGGGCAGGTACGGCACGGCCCACTCGATGGCGTCGACGGTTGCTCCGGCGGCGGCCGCGTCGGCCTCCATCGCCTCGAAGCCCTTCTTGATGGCGTCCTGGTGGGAGCCGGAGAAGGCGGTGTAGACCAGGTCGCCCGCGTACGGGTGGCGCGGGTGGACCTCCATCTGGTTGCAGTACTCGGCGGTGCGGCGGATCTCGTCGATCTGCGAGAAGTCGATCTGCGGGTCGACGCCCTGGGAGAACAGGTTCATGCCGAGGGTGACCAGGTCGACGTTGCCGGTGCGCTCACCCTGGCCGAACAGGCAGCCCTCGACGCGGTCGGCGCCGGCCATGACCGCCAGCTCGGCGGCGGCGACGGCGGTGCCGCGGTCGTTGTGCGGGTGGGCGGACAGGCAGACGAACTCGCGCCGCGAGAGGTTGCGCGACATCCACTCGAAGCGGTCGGCGTGCGTGGAGGGCGTGGAGCGCTCGACGGTGGCCGGCAGGTTCAGGATGATCTCGCGGCCGGACTCGGGCTGCCAGACGTCCATGACGCCCTCGCAGACCTCCAGCGCGAAGTCCAGCTCGGTGTCGGTGAAGATCTCCGGGCTGTACTGGTAGCCGAAGACCGTCCCGTCGCCGAGGATCTTCTCCGCGTACTCCATGACCAGCCGCGTGCCGTCGACGGCAATCTGCTTGACCTGCTCGCGCGAGCCGCGGAAGACCACGCGGCGGAAGACCGGTGCGGTGGCGTTGTACAGGTGCACGGTGGCGCGGTGGGCGCCGCGCAGCGACTCCACCGTCCGCTCGATCAGCTCCTCGCGGGCCTGGGTGAGGACGGAGATCGTCACGTCCTCGGGAATCGCGCCCTCCTCGATGATCGAGCGGACGAACTCGAAGTCCGTCGCCCCGGAGGAGGGGAAGCCGACCTCGATCTCCTTGTAGCCCATGCGCACCAGCAGGTCGAACATCTCCCGCTTGCGGGCGGGCGACATGGGGTCGATCAGCGCCTGGTTGCCGTCGCGCAGGTCGGTCGACAGCCAGCGGGGCGCCGCGGTGATGCGCCGGTCGGGCCAGGTGCGGTCGGGCAGGTCGACGGCGTCGTACGGGCGGTACTTGTGCACCGGCATCCCGGAGGGCCGCTGGGTGACGGTGGCGGCGGTGACGGGCGTGGGGCGGCCGACGGAATCGGCGTTCTGGGGCATCTGCGGAAGGCTCCTCGGAAGTCACGCGGACGGCCGACGGGGCTGCTGGCGACGAGGCACGGGCAGCACCGGACTCCGCGGGGAGGGGGTCGGCCTTCGCTACGGACCCTCGCCGCGGCAGCTAAGAAGAAGCAGCACGTCACGCATGGTGCACAGCACACTAGCCGAGACGCCGGTGGCCGGGCAGGGGCGTTCCACCATGCGGGACGAGCGCCCGGCGCGGGCGGTACGGGGCCGGAACCCGGCCACTCGTTTGTGTCAATCCGTGCACCGGCCGCTGACAAGGCGGGGAGCCGGTGCCAGATTCGGCCCATGACTACCCGGAACCAGAAACACGGGGTCTTCTGCGGCATCGTCCCGCCGCACGTGCTCGACCGGCTCGCCGAGTCCGAGGACCCCCGCCACCACGAGCCCGCCCGGCGCACCCTGGAGCACGACGGCGCGCTGCGCATCCGGCGCCAGGTCACGGCAGCAGCCCGCACCGCGTCGGGCGCGGCGGCGGGGGCCGCGTCCGACCACCCGCAGCGGACCATCTACGACACCCGCCACGGCACCACCCTGCCGGGCGCCAAGGTGCACTCCGAGAGCGACGGCCCGGCCAAGGACGCCACCGTCAACCGCGCCCACGCGGGGCTCGGGGCCACCTTCGACCTGTACTTCAAGGTGTACGGCCGGCACTCCATCGACGGTGCCGGAATGCCGCTGAACGCCAGCGTCCACTACGGGCAGGGCTACGACAACGCCTTCTGGGACGGCGAGCAGATGGTCTTCGGCGACGGCGACGGCGACCTCTTCCTCGACTTCACCATCCCCGTGGACGTCATCGGCCACGAGCTGACCCACGGCGTCACGCAGCACACGGCCAACCTGGAGTACTACGGCCAGTCGGGCGCGCTCAACGAGTCGGTCTCCGACGTCTTCGGCTCGCTGATCAAGCAGTACGCCCTCGGCCAGAGCACCGAGCAGGCCGACTGGCTCATCGGCGCCGGGCTGCTCGGCCCGGGCGTGGACAAGGGCGCCGCGCTGCGCTCGATGAAGGCGCCGGGCACCGCGTACCAGGACGACGTCCTCGGCACGGACCCGCAGCCGGCCACCATGGAGCACTACGTCCGCACCAGCCGGGACAACGGCGGCGTCCACATCAACTCGGGCATCCCGAACCACGCCTTCTACCTGCTGGCCACCGCCCTCGGCGGCAATGCGTGGGAGCGCGCCGGCCGCATCTGGTACCAGACGCTGACCGGCGGCGAGCTGGCCTCCGACGCGGACTTCGCCGCGTTCGCCCGGCTGACGGTGGCCTCGGCGAGGACGCTGTACGGCGAGGGGGACGCCGTCCAGGCCGTGCTCAAGGCCTGGAGCCAGGTGGGGGTCCCCACCACGTAGGACCGGCCTGGACCGCCGCGGACGGGGTAGGCGTCAAGCATGCGTATCGCCATCACCCGCACCGGCGGCTATGCCGGCATCGAGCGCCGGGCCGAGCTGGACACCTGCGGCCGGCCCGACGCGACGCACCTGGAGGCCCTCGCGCACCGCGCCCTCGCGCCGGGGCGCGAGGCGCCCGCCCGGGGCGTACCGGACGGCTTCCGCTACGAGATCAAGGTGAACGGCCGTTCGGTCCACCTCGCGGACCCCCACCTCACGTCGGAACAGCGGGAGCTGATCCGCACAGTGCTCAAGGAAGGGGCTTAGCGCCCCTGACGGGGCGCGGCGCCTAGAAGCCCAGCTTCCGCAGCTGCTTGGGGTCGCGCTGCCAGTCCTTGGCGACCTTCACGTGCAGGTCCAGGAAGACCGGCGTGCCCAGCAGCGCCTCGATGTGCTTGCGGGACTTCATGCCGACCTCCTTCAGGCGTGCGCCCTTGGGGCCGATGATGATGCCCTTCTGGCTGGGGCGCTCGATGTAGACGTTGGCGTGGATGTCCAGCAGCGGCTTGTCCTTGGGGCGGTCCTCGCGGGGGATCATCTCCTCGACCACGACGGCGATGGAGTGCGGCAGCTCGTCGCGGACGCCTTCGAGGGCCGCCTCGCGGATCAGCTCGGCGACCATGACCTGCTCGGGCTCGTCGGTGAGGTCGCCCTCGGGGTACAGCGGCGGGCTCTCCGGCAGCATCGGCGCGATCAGGTCCGCCAGCAGGGCGACCTGCTTGTCGCCCACGGCCGAGACCGGGACGATCTGCGCCCACTGGATGCCCAGCTCCTCGCCCAGCTGCTGGATGGCGATCAGCTGCTCGGCGAGGGTCTTGGAGTCGACCAGGTCGGTCTTGGTGACGATGGCGATCTTGGGGGTCTTCTTGATGCCCGCCAGCTCGCCCGCGATGAAGCGGTCGCCGGGGCCGATCTTCTGGTCGGCCGGCAGGCAGAAGCCGATCACGTCGACCTCGGCCCAGGTGGTCCGTACGACGTCGTTGAGCCGCTCGCCCAGCAGGGTGCGCGGCTTGTGCAGGCCGGGGGTGTCCACCAGGACCAGCTGGGCGTCCGGGCGGTGCACGATGCCGCGCACGGTGTGCCGGGTGGTCTGCGGACGGTTGGAGGTGATCGCGACCTTCGTCCCCACCAGTGCGTTGGTCAGGGTCGACTTGCCCGCGTTGGGGCGGCCGACGAAGCACGCGAAGCCCGCGCGGTGGGGGGCCTGGGAGGGGGAGGCGGCGTTGTCCATGCCTCACATTCTCCCCGATTCCCCGCTCCCCTCCGACCAGAGCCGCCCGCGGGCCGGGCTAGCCCGCGCTGACCACGGGCCCGGGGGTGCCGTCGGGCCCGGCCAGCAGGACGGGCGTCCGGGGCCCGCCCAGGTCGCCCACGGCGGCCCGGTCGGTGTCGGTGACGGCCTCGGCCTCGGAGACCACCGCCGCGGCCTCCAGGGACTTCGCCCCACTGGCCACGGCCATGGCCACGGCCGTCTGCAGGGCGCTCAGCCGCAGGGACGGCAGATCGACGGTGCCGGCGACGTACGTACGGCCCGTCTCGTCGCGTACGGCCGCGCCCTCCGCGACGGCGTTGCGGGCCCGGGTGGCCCGGGCGAGCGTGATCAGCTTGCGGTCTTCGGGGTGCAGGGTCTCCGTCATGCCTGGAGCATAGGCGCGGGGCGCCCGGCGCCGATCAGCCGGTGGCCGCGTCGGTCAGGGCGTACATGGCCTCGCGCCGGCCCTCCGGCGTGCACAGCCGGGCCACCTTCTCGGCGGTGCCGGTGTCGGGCACGGGGTTGTGCAGGACGATGGTCAGGTCGGGGCGGGCCGGGACGCGCAGCTGGGCGCTCTCCAGGTACAGGGTGCCGGTCACCGGGTGGTGGACCTCCTTGATCAGCAGTCCCCCGGGCTGCACGTCGCCACGTGCCCACAGCTGCCGGAACTCCTCGCTGGCCTCGGACACCTCGGCCACCACCGCCTCGAAGCCCTCGTCCCCGGGCCGCTCGGAGCAGGCCGCCCGGTACTGGGCGACGACCCTGCCCGCGTTGGCCTCCCAGTTGCCGGCGCGGGCGCGGTAGACGGGGTCGGTGAAGAAGTCGATGAGGCAGTTCTGCCGGGTCTGCTCGCGGAAGCCCAGGACGAGGGTGGCGGACTCGTTGTAGGCCACCAGGTTCCAGTACGGGTCCATGATGTGCGCCGGCGAGGGCAGCCAGGCGTCGATCAGCCGGCGCAGCCCGTCGCACAGGTACTCGGGGTCGTCGGCGGGTGCGGGCTCGGGCAGCGGCGGGTTGAGCCCGGCCAGGACGTACAGGTGGCGGCGCTCGGGGTGGTCCAGGCGCAGCACCCGGGCGACGGCGTCGAGCACCTGGGGCGAGACGGTGATGTCGCGGCCCTGCTCCAGCCACTGGTACCAGGAGGCGCCGACCCCGGCGAGGACCGCGACCTCCTCCCGGCGCAGCCCCGGCGTGCGGCGCCGACCCCCGCCGTCGGGCAGGCCCACGTCGGCCGGGGACACCCGGGCCCGACGGCTCATCAGGAACTCGCGCAACTCGTGGCGTCGGCGTACGGCCGTCAACTCTCCCCCTCTTCCCCCGCCGGAGGCGGCCCTGCGTGGCGGTACGGCCCCCACGATAAGGCGCGGTGCCTTCACCTCCTGCGGCGGTGCCGGCGGTCCACGGCCGCGAGCAGGAGGCCGCCCAGGACCGAGACGTTGCCGTAGAACGCCGCCCGGTGCTGCATCCGCCGGCCCGGGTCCGTCTCCTTCCAGAAGGCGTGACCGGCCAGCGTCGTCGGCACCAGGCTGGCGGCGAGCACCAGGGCCGACACACGTGGCAGGACGCCGCAGGCCAGTGCCGCGCCGGCGCCCAGGTGGACGGCGCCGTTCAGCCGTACCAGCGCCCGGGCGTCGCGCGGCAGCCCCGGCACCCGTCGGGCGAGGGGCAGCGCCACCGGCGCCGCGAGGGCCGCGAGGGCCTCGGGGTGGCGGACGGTCTGCAGGCCGCTGGTGACGAAGACGGACGCGAGCAGGGGGCGGGCGACGCTCCGGACGATTGCCACGCTCACCGCCTTCCCTCGCGGGGCCGGGGGGATGCCCCGGCCCCGCAAGGTTCGCCCGGTCGGACCCCGGGAGGGGTCAGGCGTCGCCGGCCGGCTGACGCACCGGCTCGACCAGCACCGTGACGATGCGGTTGCGCCGGCCCGCCGGGGCCTCGGCGGTCAGGCGCAGGGCCTGCAGGGCGGGGTCGATGCCCCGCTCGCCGATGGGCACCTCGGCCGTGGCGCCGGCGATGGGCACCCGGCCCAGGGACTTGGCCAGCAGGCCGCCGACGGTCTCGACGTCCTCGTCGTCCAGGTGTTCCAGGCCGTAGAGCTCGCCGAGGTCGCCCAGGTCGAGGCGGGCGGTGACGCGGTAGCGGCCCTTGCCGAGCTCCTCGACGGGCGGCAGCTCGCGGTCGTACTCGTCGGTGATCTCGCCGACGATCTCCTCGAGGATGTCCTCGATGGTGACGATGCCGGCCGTGCCGCCGTACTCGTCGATGACGACGGCGCAGTGGGTGCGCTGCTGCTGCATCTCGCGCAGCAGGTCGCCGGCGTTCTTGGTGTCGGGGACGAAGACGGCCGGCCGCATGGCGGTGGAGACCAGCTCGCTCTCGGCCTCGCGGTTGATGTGCGTCCTGCGGACGAGGTCCTTGAGGTAGACGATGCCGACGACGTCGTCCTCGTTCTCGCCGGTGACCGGTATCCGGGAGAAGCCGGAGCGCAGGGCGAGGGTCAGGGCCTGCCGGATGGTCTTGCCGCGCTCGATGACCACCAGGTCGGTGCGCGGCACCATGACCTCGCGCACGAGGGTGTCGCCGAGCTCGAAGACGGAGTGCACCATGCGGCGCTCCTCGTCCTCGATGAGGGACTCCTTCTCGGCGAGGTCGACCATGGCCCGCAGCTCGGCCTCGGAGGCGAAGGGGCCCATGCGGAAGCCCTTGCCGGGGGTGAGTGCGTTGCCCAGGAGGATCAGCAGCCTGGGCACCGGGCCCATGACGCGGGCCAGCGGCAGCAGCACGTACGCGGCGGCCGTGGCGGTGCCGAGGGGGTGCTGGCGGCCGATGGTGCGCGGGGAGACGCCGACTGCGACGTAGGAGACCAGCACCATGACGGCGATGGCGACGGTCAGCGCCTGCCAGGTGGCGTCGAAGGACTCCAGGCAGACGTAGGTGACGAAGACGCCCGCCGCCATCTCGCAGGCGACGCGCACCAGCAGGGCGACGTTGAGGTAGCGGGTGGGGTCGGCGGCGACGGCCATGAGCCGGGCGCTGCCGCGCCGCCCGAGCCGGAGGGCCTCCTCGGCCCGGAACCGGGTGGTCCGGGCGAGGCCGGCCTCGGCGCAGGCGGCGAGCCAGGCGACGACCAGCAGCAGGACCGCCGCGGCGATCAGGCGGCCGGTCACGTGAACGTGGGCGCCGGGGAGGGTCCCGTCAGGCCGTGCTCGGCGCGCCAGCCGTCGATGATCGCCGCCTGGAGGCCGAACATCTCGGCCTTCTCGTCGGGCTCCTCGTGGTCGTAGCCGAGGAGGTGCAGCACGCCGTGGACGGTCAGCAGCTGCAGCTCCTCGTCCATGGAGTGCCCGGTCGGCGCCTCCTCGCCCTGCTTCCTGGCAACCTCCGGGCACAGGACGATGTCGCCGAGGAGGCCCTGCGGCGGCTCGTCGTCGTCCTTGGCCGGCGGGCGCAGCTCGTCCATCGGGAAGGACATCACGTCCGTGGGGCCGGGCAGGTCCATCCACTGGATGTGCAGCTGTTCCATGGCCTCGGCGTCGACGACGATGACCGAGAGCTCGGAGAGCGGGTGGATGCGCATCCGGTTGAGGGCGTAGCGGGCGACGTCGAGGATCGCCTGCTCGTCGACCTCCGTGCCGGATTCGTTGTTGACGTCGATGGCCATGGGTTTCGCGGTTTACTTTCCGTTGCGGCTGTCGTACTTCTCGTACGCGTCGACAATACGGCCGACGAGCTTGTGCCGGACGACGTCCTGGCTGGTGAGCATGGAGAAGTGCACGTCGGGCACCCCGTCGAGGATCTCGCGCACCTGGCGCAGACCGCTCTTGGTGCCGCCGGGCAGGTCGACCTGGGTGATGTCACCGGTGATGACGATCTTGGAGTCGAAGCCGAGCCGGGTGAGGAACATCTTCATCTGCTCGGGGTTCGTGTTCTGCGCCTCGTCGAGGATGATGAACGCGTCGTTGAGCGTCCGGCCACGCATGTACGCCAGCGGCGCGACCTCGATCGTCCCGGCGGCCATCAGGCGCGGGATGGAGTCGGGGTCGAGCATGTCGTGCAGCGCGTCGTACAGCGGGCGCAGGTAGGGGTCGATCTTCTCGTAGAGCGTGCCCGGCAGGAAGCCGAGCCGCTCGCCGGCCTCGACGGCGGGGCGGGTGAGGATGATCCGGTTGACCTGCTTGGACTGCAGGGCCTGCACGGCCTTGGCCATGGCCAGGTAGGTCTTGCCGGTGCCGGCGGGGCCGATGCCGAAGACGACGGTGTGCTTGTCGATCGCGTCGACGTAGCGCTTCTGATTGAGCGTCTTGGGGCGGATGGTGCGGCCGCGGTTGGAGAGGATGTTCTGGGTGAGGACGTCGGACGGGGCCTCGACCGCGGCCCCCGCGTTCTCCTCGCGCAGCATGGCGATCGAGCGTTCCACCGCGTCCTCCGTCAGCGGTGCGCCCGTGCGGAGCACCAGCATCATCTCTGCGAAGAGGCGCTGCACGAGGGCGACTTCCCGCTCGTCCCCGGTAGCGCTGATCTCGTTCCCCCGGACGTGGATGTCCGTCGACGGGAACGCCTTCTCGATCACGCGCAGGAGCGAGTCCCCGGAGCCCAGGACCGTGACCATGGGGTGCTTGGCCGGGACGGTGATGCTCGTGCTCGCCTGCGGTCGTGTGGGTGTCTGAGTCATGGGCCGGCTCTAGGCCTGCTCATCCCTCTCTTTCCTGCATTCCTGTATCCGAAGAACCCTGGAATTCAAGGGTACGACGGCCCGGCCGGCGCGCCGAAGGGCTTTTACCTGTGCCGGAAGCCCAGCGTGGGCACGGCCCGGCGCAGCGGCCAGGGGCGGGGGGCCGCGGGCAGCAGGTCGTCGAGGAAGGCGTAGCGGCGCAGGGTGGCCGCGGACTGGTCGTCGAAGGAGCGCACGTGCTGCCACCAGGCGGCGACCTCCACCCAGCCGGGCGCGGAGAGCGAGCCGCCGAACTCCTGTACGGACAGGGCCGCGGTCAGCCCCGCGAAGGCCAGCCGGTCGGCCAGCGGCCACCCGGCGAGGGTGCCGGTGACGAAGCCGGCCACGAAGACGTCGCCGGCGCCGGTGGGGTCCAGGGCCTCCACGACGATGGCCGGGACCTCGGCACTCTCGCCGGTGCGCCCGTCCACGGCGTACGCGCCCCGCTCCCCCATGGTCACCACGGCCAGCGGCACCTTCTCCGCCAGCGCCCGGGCGGCGGCGCGCGGGCAGTCGGTGCGGGTGTAGCGCATGGCCTCCTCGGCGTTGGGCAGGAACGCCTCGCAGTGCTCCAGGCCGTCCAGGTCGGCCGGGTCCCAGCGGCCGGACTCGTCCCAGCCGACGTCGGCGAAGACCCGGCTGCCGGCGCGGGCGGCCCGGGCGATCCACTCCTGCGGCCGCCCCGGCTCCAGCAGGGCCACGCAGGCGCGGGCGGGCGGCGGACAGCCGGGGGGCTCCTCGGGCGGCGCCTCGTGGCCGTGGGAGACCATCGTGCGCTCGCCCTCGTAGGCCATGGAGACGGTGACCGGGGAGTGCCAGCCGAGGACCGTGCGCGACAGGCCCAGGTCGATGCCCTCGCCGCGCGAGAGCGCCTCCCAGCAGTACTCGCCGTACATGTCGTCGCCGAAGGCGGCCGCGAGCGAGGTGCGCAGACCCAGCCGGGACAGGGCGGTGGCCATGTTGGCGATGCCGCCGGGGCTGGAGCCCATGCCGCGGGCCCAGGACTCGGTGCCGCGCACGGGGGCGGAGTCCAGACCGGTGAAGATGATGTCGAGGAAGACGGTGCCGGTGAGGTAGACGTCGGTGGCCGGGTCGTCCGGGGCGCGGACCGCGGCGAGCGGGTCGAGGACGGGGGCCGCAGGCCGCTCCGGACGACATTCATGGGGCCCGCGCACCGTCATGTTCGCTCGCCACTCCTCTCGGGATGCACGAATGCGGTTCCGCACAGTGTGCCCGATGCTGAGGTACGTTCCGTCCCATGAGGCTGACCATTCTCGGCGGTGGCGGGTTCAGAGTGCCTCTGGTGCACCGCGCGCTGCTGGACGACGCCCGGCGGGACGCGCCCGGCCGCTGCACCGAACTGGTGCTGTACGACACCGACTCCGCCCGCATGGCCGTGATCGCCTCCGTGCTGGGCGCCCAGGCCGCGGGCGTTGCCGGCGCCCCCGCGGTACGGCTGGCCGCCGGCCTGGACGAGGCCCTGCACGGGGCGGACTTCGTTTTCTCCGCGATCCGGGTGGGCGGTACCTCCGGGCGCGTGCTCGACGAGCGGATCCCGCTGGCCGAGGGCGTGTTGGGCCAGGAGACCGTCGGCGCGGGCGGGGTGCTGTACGGGCTGCGGACCGTGCTGGTGGCCATGGACATCGCCGAGCGCGTCGCCGCCGTCGCGCCCGACGCCTGGGTCATCAACTTCACCAACCCGGCCGGCATGGTGACCGAGGCGATGTCCGCCGTGCTGGGTGAGCGCGTCATCGGCATCTGCGATTCACCCGTGGGACTGGTACGCCGGGCGGCCCGGGCGCTGGGGGTCGAACAGGCCGGTGCGGAGTTCGACTACCTCGGCCTGAACCACCTGGGCTGGCTGCGGTCCCTGCGGGTCGGGGGCGTGGACCTGCTGCCGGGGCTGCTGGCCGACGAGGCGGCGCTCGCCACGTTCGAGGAGGGCAAGCTCTTCGGGGCGCGCTGGCTGCGGGCGCTGGGCGCGCTGCCCAACGAATACCTGCACTACTACTACTTCCGCCGCGAGACCTTCGCCTCCCTGCGGGAGGCCCCGCAGACCCGGGGCGAGTTCCTCGACCGGCAGCAGGGCGACTTCTTCGAGCGGGCCACCGCCGAGCCGCACCGCGCGCACGAGCTGTGGCAGCACGCCCGGCTGCAGCGCGAGGAGACGTACATGGCCGAGAGCAGGGCGGCCTCCGGCGGCTGGCAGCGCGATTCGTGCGACCTGGACGGCGGCGGCTACGACCAGGTGGCCCTCGCCCTGATGCGGGCCATCGCCGGCGACGAGAGCACCCGCCTGATCCTCAACGTCCCCAACGGCTCGACCGTACCCGCCCTCGCCCCGCACGCCATCATCGAAACGGTGTGCGATGTCAGCGCAAAGGGCGCGCAGCCCCTGCCGAGCGCCCCCCTGCGCGAGGACCAGCTGGGCCTGATGCTGCAGCTGAAGGCCGTCGAACGGGCCACGATCGATGCTGCCGTGCACGAGGACCACGACGCCGCCCTGCGCGCCCTGGCGCTGCACCCGCTCGTCGACTCCCCGGCCGTGGCGGCCCGCATCCTGGAGCGGGCCGGCATCTGACGCCCCGTCCGCCGCCGTGTGCGGCTGCACGAGTGATGCCGCCCGCGCAACGAGGTGATTTGCGTAAGAGATGCTTCCGGTTCCGGTCAGTCCGGGGCCGATTCCGTCAAGGATTCGCATTGTTCACCCGAGTGAGTCCACCGCTTCACTCAGAGTTTCCCCAACGTCTGTGATCGTCCGAGCGCGCAGAGAGAGGGAGCAATGGAATCCATGCGCCACCTGGCCGCCCACTTGGGACTCGACCTGGTCGCCGTATGCCTGCTGACCTTCGCCATCTACTACCCGCGACACCGCCGCCGCGACCTCGTACCCGCCTACCTCGCCCTGAACGTCGCACTGTTCACCGTCGTGGCGGCCCTCGGCGAGCTCAGCGGCAACGGCGGCCTGGCGCTGGGCTTCGGACTCTTCGGCGTGCTGTCCATCATCCGGCTGCGCTCGGACGCCGTGCAGCACGAAGAAGTGGCGTACTACTTCACCACCCTCGTCCTCGGCCTGGTGTGCGGCCTGCCGCACCTCGCCCTGGGCATCGCCGCCGCCATGGCCGCCGTCCTGCTGCTGGTCGTCTACGGCGCCGACCACCCCCGGCTGTACGCCCGCTCCTGCCGCACCCTCGTCACCCTCGACGCCGTCCACGGCGACCCCGCCGCCCTGCGCGCCGACCTCGCCCGGCGGCTCGGCGAACCGCTGGACTGGACGGTCATGGAGGTCGACTACGTCCGCGACCTCATGGTCGTCGACGTCCGCTACCGCGCCCACGAACCGGGCACTCCCACCACCCCGCGGCAGGTGACCCCGCAGTCCGCCCCGGCCTGGGAGGCGGCGTGACCGCGCCCGCGCCCGCAGCCGTCACCGCGGCCGTGGGTGCCATCGGCACGGCCGCGGCCGCCGCGGCACCCATAACCCTGACGGAGGTCAACGAGCGGGCCGAACTGCTGACGCGCTTCGACCGCAGCTACCTGGTGCCCGCCGAAACGTTCTGCCACCTGGCCGCCCGCCTCACCGACCCCCGGCGCACCGGCGGCCCCTTCCGGGCCCTGACCATCGACGGCGTCCGCGCCTTCCGCTACCACTCCGTCTACTACGACACCCCCGGGCTGCGCAGCTTCCACGACCACCGCCAGGGCCGCCGGCTCCGCTTCAAGATCCGCGAACGCGTGTACGAGGACTCCGGCGAGCGGCAGTTCGAACTCAAGCTCAAGGGCCGACGCGGCGACACGGTCAAACACCGGCGGGCCATGGGCACCGGCGACCACCCCCTGGACGCACCCCACCGCGCCTTCCTCGATGCCACCCTCGCCCGGGCCTACGGCTTCCCCGCCCCGACGACCCTCAGCCCGTCGGTCAGCACCGACTACGTGCGCACGACACTCGTGGCGGACGGCGAACGCATCACCTGCGACGCGGGGCTCGTGTGCACGGACCTGCGGGGCGGGCGCGTGGTGCGGTGCGACAGCGGACTGGTGCTCGTCGAGACGAAGAGTGCGGGGCACTTGACGGAGGCGGACCTGTTGCTGCATGCGCACGGGGTGCGGCCGGCGGTCTTCACGAAGTACTGCGCGGCACTGGCGGCCCTGCGACCCACCCTCCCCGCGAACCGCTGGCGCCGAGCGGCCCGAGCCGCGTTCGCGGCGGGGTGAGACGGGTGCGCCTGCGGCGGGCGGTTCCCCCACCCCACCCTCTCCCCGTCTCCTAGCGGGGCTGCGCCCCCCAGCACCCCCGGACCGGGCTCCGCCCCCGGTTTCGGGAAGCCCCGAAGCTCCAGAGTAGTAGTTCTGGAGTGGTCGCCCGATGGTGGCAACGTCGCAGGTCACGGCGTCTCGGCAAGGTCTGTCCCCCACCGGGGGATGACAAACAGCAACCCGACCACGGGAACGGTGTTCGCCGAGACCCTGCGCGGGGTTCGGTGCATCCGCCTGTCGGTCCGCACGGACGAGACCACCAGCCCTGAGCGGCAGCGCGAGGCCGATGACATAGCCGCGGCATCCCTGGGGATCGACTTCGGCGAGGGTGACGCCCTGCGGGAAGCGGTCGACCTGGACGTGTCCGCGTCCAAGATTGGACCGTTTGATCGTCCGCAGCTCGGCGGGTGGCTCGCCCGTCCGGAGGACTTCGACGCCCTGGTGTGGTGGCGCTTCGATCGCGCTATCCGGTCCATGGCGGATATGCACGAGCTTGCGAAGTGGGCGCGGGCTCATCGCAAGATGCTCGTCTTCGCTGAGGGCATCGGCGGGGGCCGGCTGGTGTTCGACTTCCGCAACCCCATGGACCCCACGTCCGAGCTCATGATGATGATGATGCTCGCGTTCGCGGCCCAGGTGGAAACGCAGAGCATCAGCGATCGCGTCGCCGGAGCACAGGCAGCCATGCGCCGCATGGAACTGCGGTGGCGCGGTGGCGGCCGTCCCCCGTACGGCTACCTGCCCGCCCCCATGCCGAAGGAACACGGCGGGGTTGGCTGGACGCTCGTTCCCGACCCGGAAGCCGTGAAGATCATTGAGCGGATCATTGCCGAACTGATCTCCGGCAAGACCCTGCACGCCATCGCGCAAGGACTCAACGCGGACAAGATCCGCACGCCCGCCGAGCACTGGAAGGCGTACAAGGCGCGGAGCAAGGGCACCGCCGAGAAGGACACCCCGGACAGCACCGAGAGCGGCAAGCCGAAGAAGCGTCCCGCACAGTGGGTGTCGGAGACCATCCGCAGGATGCTCAAGAACCCGGCGCTGCTGGGCTGGAAGATGCACAAGGGCAACCCGGTCCGCGACGACCATGGCAACCCCGTCATGGCCACTGAAACCCCGATCCTCACCCGCGAGGAGTTCGACCAGGTGGGTGCCCTGGTCACGCCCAAGCCCACGGCGGAGAAGGCGCCGCGCCGCAAGGACTCGCCGGCACTGCTGCTGCGCGTCATCCACTGCGCCGGATGCGGGGGCCGCATGTACCTGAACACGTCATCCGGAAACTACGGATGCAGCTCCTACAAGTACGGCACGTACTGCCCGGCCCCGGCCACCGTGCGCGCCACCTGGGTGCACGAGTACGTCACGGACCAGTTCCTCCAGATGGCCGGACCGGTCCGGATCACCCGTGTCACTGAGATACCCGGGTACGACCCTCAGCCGGAGATTGACGCCACCGTGGCGGAGATGGAGGAGCACGACGAGCAGAAGGGCCGCCGGAAGTCCAAAGCCGGTATGGCTGCCTGGCAGCGCCGTGCGGATGCCCTGGAGGCCCGCCTGGCGGAGCGGGAAAGGCGGGAGAAGACCGAAGCCCGCCGCATCGTGGTCCCCACGGGTCGCACGTTCGCCGACGAGTGGCATGCAGCCGACACCGAGAGGCGCCGGGCCATGCTCGTGGACGCCGGGGCACGCCTGGACGTCAAGCGCGGAACCAAGGGTGGGTGGCGCACCCTCGATCTGCGGCGCGTGGAGTTCACAATCAGCGGGGACCTTGACCCGTGTATTGAAGAAGCTGTGACCGTGGCCGACGACTTGGCGGCCGAAGCACGCAACGACGCCCCGCCCACGCCGGGCAACATGGTTCGACTCCAGGATCCCGCAGGAGCGACGACGGAGCCCGAGCCCGTCCACGGGGCCGAGCCCGAAGCCGAGACCGTGCACGAGCATCGGGAACTCGCTCCCGTAGCGGTGCGCGAGCGCGTGCCCGCACTCGTCTAGCGCCTTGCGGCGGGGTCGCCGGACAGAGCATGACGGTATGACGATTTAGAGGGTGTTTTTGGTATCGCAATAAAAACTAAGAGGAAAACAAAAGAGACCCCGCAACCATCACGTCGTCACAATCAGCCGTCGGGCAAGGCTTGCACCCTACTCATACCGGGAGAAGCCAAGACCCCAACAGGAGGATGACACGTGATGTACGTACCCGACGAGCTAGACGACCGCGTCATAGCAATCACCGGCGCACTGTCCGAACAGGTCCGCGATCCATGGCACGACGAATCCTCACCTCAGATCGCACACGAAGCATGGGCAAAAGTTGTGGACGCCTATGACCGTATAACTGACCTAACTGACGCCTTCCGCGTCATCCCGCTGAAAGCCCGAGAAGCCGAAGTGGCGCGGCTGGCGGAGCATCGGGCACATGCCGCCGGCGGCCCCAAGCCCCGAGGAACGTTCAAACCTGTTGACGTTCAAGGCCAGCGCCAGGATGCCCTATTCGAGATAACCGCCGCCGCGGAAACAGCTCGACGGGCACGAGCCCAGTACGATGAGCTGGGCAACGACCCTGTGGTCCTCGCTGAATGGCGAGAGGCGTTGCTGGCCAAGTTCAACGGCATGCAGGATCGCGCTCGCGATGCAGTGCAGACTGCCGAACTTGCCTTCAAGGAATGGGCGCGCACTAACGGAACCCTCAGTGAGGTCACAGTGCGGCTTGGGCTGGCTGGCACCCCGGATGGACGCCGACCGCCGATGGGTAAGCACAACTCGCGGAGCTACTGGGAAGCGTACGACGCATTTCCTGTCATTGACAGGGTGCTCAACACAACCCACGTAATCGCATCAGGTCGTTGGGCAACGATGACGGAAGAGGATCTAACGGCATCGCCCCCGCTGTGGCAGCGCGAACTCTGGTCTTACAACTCCATCGGGAGTCGCGAATACCACAAGCTCGGACGTCTCGAACTCAAGGAACGCCAGCAGGGCGTTAATGTCTCCTCGTTTAAGGTACCCGCAGACATTACAGCCGAAGAGGCACAGAAAATGATCTGGACGGACCGGGGGCTACGCCCGCAGTAGCGACGCCCACCACCAGGCGCGCGAAGCCCGGCCCGCTGTACGTTCCCGAAGGAAGCGGGCTCGGCGACGAGCCGCACGGCATGACGCTTCCGCACGGCTCCGCCGTCGACTTCGCGAGCGGGGCCACGGCTGGTGTGACTGGTGCCTGGGCGACTTCCCCGCGGACCTAGTCGACGTCGACCACGTGCGGCCGTTCGCGCTCGGCGGGGAGGACACTGACGACAACGTTCATGTGCTGTGCCGCGAGTGCCACCAGCTGAAGACTGAAACGGAGTTCGGCGCGGTCGGTTGAGCCGTGGGTGCGCGCGGTGAGGTGCGGAATCGCATGAACGGTCGTGGGAGTCTTTTCGTCCGCGTGGGGCAACCCGGACTGGCGCGATACTTGGTTACCGGGTCCCATCACGAGCCCAGCGGGTTATTGGGCTTGCGTCGGCTTGCCACGGGGCCGGGCCGGGTGATGGTTCGAGTTCGCACGTCCCATCGGGGATGCTCTTGAGGTGTTCAGAGTCCGCTTACCACCTTGCCCGCACTAGCTTGGAGTTCCTTCTCTTCCTGGATTGCCTGGTTCGTGAACATGTTGCCGAGCGTCATCGCGTTCGACAGCATTTCCTGAAACTGCTTGAAGTTTTGGAGGATGGCCTTCACGTCTCGGGGGGCAGCATTAGCAGGGGTTGCCACGAGTCCAACGAGCGCGGCGGTTGAGACGGCGATAGTGGCGATTCGGCGCATGAATGATCCCTTCATTTAATGAGATTGCGTCGGATGTGGGTTGCCCACGGTTCCGTGTCGGCATGCGTTGTGCCCCTCGTTGGGGTGGCGCTGTATCGATTCCCCGTCCCCTTGTTCGAAGGCCCCATGCCTCACAGACCCCGCCTCCCCGTGCTCGGTGCCCGGGTGACCCGGACTGACCAGGGGCGGGCGGTGTGAGCGTCACGGGCGCGAGGTGTAGTGGTGCTCAGAGAAGGTGTGCGTGTCCTGGATAGGCAGTGATCGGCGGCTTCGGCTGCCTGACGACTGGCCGGCGCGGCGTGCCGCCGTGCTGCGGCGTGACGGCTACCGCTGCGTGGCCGTGCTGGTGACCGGTGACCGGTGCTACGAACCCGGCACGGACGTGGACCACATCGTTCCCGGCGACGATCACAACCTCTCGAACCTTCAGCTGCTGTGTGCCTGGCACCACCGAAGGAAGACCGCCCAGGAGGCGGCACGGGCCAGGGCACGGGCAGCCGCTCGGCGGCCCTCTCGGCGCCGTCCCGAGCGTCCCCATCCCGGAGCCCTGTAACGCTCAGTGATCACTGTCCGGTTGGTCGGCTCCTTTCGGGGGCTCCAGGGGGTGGGGGGTACCCCCTCCTGGCCGGCCACCCCGACCTAAGCGTGATAGCAGGTCCGATTCTGTACGGGTTCGAGGGTCGATTAGATACATGCTGACTACGCAGGGTGATTCTCTAACCTGTGCACGCCTTTTACCGGTGCCCTGATTTGGCTTGCTCGCGGGCGTCTAACCACCGTTTCGGTGCCATCGGCGCCCAGGACCCTTCTCTGCTGCTTCGCCCCCTTGCCTGCCTGTGATGGCCGGTGAGGGGGCCTTTGGCGTTTCAACTTCCCTACCACTCCGCCCCCTTGACGAGACCGGGCGGTGCGGCCAGCCTCGTAGACGTCCGTAGAACCGGCAGGCCGACGGAGGCTGTCATGGCGCTACTGTTCATCGCGAAGGACCCGAACACCAACGGCACTCAGTGCCCTACGGCCTGGGTGGACGACGAGGCTCAGGAGGTCGTCGTCCAGGGCTGGAAGGCCGGGGAAGCCCTGCTGGCTCAGTGCCGGGAGTCGGGGCCTATTCCGGAGAGCGAAGCGGTGGTGAGGCTGCCGATCCGTATGGTGCCTGCCATCAGGGAGGCTTGTGATGTCGCAGACCGACTTGGCGTTCACTGATCTGCTGGCGAGCACCAGGCATTCGGCCGTACACCTCGAAATGCGCGACTCGTACGGCATTGGCGAGGAGGCGGCCGAGTTCGAAGCCTGGCGGGCCGGTTGGCGGCCGTCCAGCGAACCGGAAACGTGGTGGAACGACTTCCATGCGATGGTGCGCAACGCCGTGGCTCGTGGCGTCGTGTTCCGTCGTGCGCGGGTCGTCTCGGAGCCGGTGAGTGACTACATCCGGTACGAACACGGCTGCACCTACCAGAACATCGCGGCGGGTGAACTGGTTCGTTGGTTGCCCCGGCGCAAGGCGTCGGATCTGGCTCTTCCCGGCAATGATTTCTGGCTGTTCGACGAGCGAGTCATCATGTGGAACCACTTCACAGGCGATGGCGGATCCGCCGGACCGGAACTGGATGAGCGGCCCGAAGTGGCGAAGCTGTGCTCTACCGCCTTCGAGGCCGTGTGGGAGCGGGCGACGCCCCACGAGGAGTACCAGATCTAATCGGCGCAGCCAAGATGCCCACCCCACCCTCATCCAGTGTTCAGGCAGCCCGGAAGGCTGTTGCCGACCGCCTCCGGGAGATCCGCCGGGACGCCGGGCTGACCGCCAAGGAGGTGGCCCGGCGCGCCGGCTGGTACCCCTCCAAGGCGTCGCGCCTGGAGAACGCCGTCACGCCGCCATCCGACGCTGATATCCGAGCCTGGTGCACCGCCTGCGGAGCGGATGACGTCGCCGTGGACCTGATCGCCGCCTCTCGCTCCGCTGACAACATGTACGTGGAGTGGAGACGGGTTCAGCGCACCGGACTGCGCAGGCTCCAGGAGTCGTACGTCCCTCTCTTCGAGCGCACCCGCGTGTTCCGCATCTATTGCTCGAACGTCATTCCGGGCGTGCTCCAGACCCATGCCTATGCCACGGCGCTGACGAGCGCGATCACGGATTTCCACGGCACTCCCGACGATGTCGCCGAAGCGGTCGAGGCACGGCTGGCCCGGTCGCACGTGGTCCGCCAGGGCAACCACCGCTTCGGGCTGCTGGTAGAGGAATCAGTCCTCCGTCACCGGGTCGGAGACGCCGAAACCATGGCGGGACAGCTTGGATATCTGCTGTCGGTGATGGCCTACCCATCCGTCTCACTCGGGGTTATCCCCTTCTCCGCCTCGCGGCGCATGTGGATGATCGAGACATTCAGCGTGTACGACCAAGAGATGGCACAAGTCGAACTGCTGACAGCGCAAGTGAACGTGACTGCTCCCACCGAGATAGCCCAGTACCTGAAGGCGTTCGGAGAGTTCGCGGACCTCGCGGTGTACGGCGCCAAGGCTCGCGCCCTCATCACTGCCGCCGTTGACGCGCTCGGCTAACTCATGTGGAATTTCGTAGAACTTCGTTGGGATCAGCAGGCCCGTGTTCCTAGCGTGTCGGCATGGCAAGCAGCAGAGAGCCGACGCCGGACAGTTCCTCGCGGATGACCCTGCGGGTCAGCCGTGACAGCGGGCGGACGTACGGGCCGACGCGCACGGTTCAGCCGGATGGTCCCGTCGTCATCCTGGACAACCCGGTGCACTACCCGCCGTGCGAGTGCCCCCGCGGTGTGCCCGAGCGGCAGGCTTCGCGGGCGATATCGCCCCGTTTCCTGCGGCCTGCCTAGCCGCCCGCTCTGGCCGTCTTCGCCATCCAGGCCGGCGGCCGGAGCGGGCTCACGTCCGAGCACCACCCTTCCGAGGAGGTAAGACGTGACCATCGTTGAGGAACGCCCCGCCGTCGATGCGGGAACGCTGGTCAGCGCGGAGCTGCGGGAGATCATCGCGGCCGACGTGCGGGCCAAGTACGACCACATCCCGGTGGACATGGCTCACCGGGGTGTGGGCCAGATGCTGGCGTTCGTGGCCGCCAGCGCGGCCAGCGAGAAGCCGCTGAGCCCGTCCCCGCTGGTGGACGACTTCTGGCACGCGTTCGTCCTGCGGACCAAGGCGTACGCCAACTTCTGCCAGGAGACGTTCGGGAAGTTCGTCCACCACCAGCCCGGGTTCCTGGACCGCGAGGAACACGGCGGTGGCAAGACGCTGCGAGCCCGGACCGTGGAGGCCATCCAGGCGGCCGGGTACGCGGTCGACCTGGAGTTCTGGCCGGAGCTGGAGGTCTCCGACTGCTCGCAGTGCCACGCGAACTGCCACAACAGCCCGAAGCACAACACCGCCAAGACCAGCTGATCAGCGCACAGGCGTCCAGGCCAGCCGTACCCGGTGGTGCGGCTGGCCGCACTCATGAACATGACGGAGGAGAACGTGACCGATACGACGGCGTGGGACACCTACGCTCGCAGGAAGCCCGGCGGCCGGCGGGAGAGGAACGCCAAGGGTGAGAGCACCTGGTTCAACTGGACCCAGTACCCCGACCACGGGCCCGGCGTGGATGTTCTGGGCCAGCAGGACAAGGCGGCGTTCCTAGAGCTGGGGTGCGGCACTGGGGGGAACCTCGCCCACGTTGCCACCCTTGGTCATCGCGCCGTCGGTGTCGACGTCTCGCCCGTCCAGCTGGACGCCGCCCGCGAGCGCTGGGGTGACCTGCCGGGCGTGGAACTGCACCAGCGTGGCGCGCTCGATTTCATGAGCGAGACCGTCGAGCGCTTCGACGCCGTGTACTCCGTCTTCGGCGCCATCTGGTTCACCGACCCGGACCAGATGCTCCCTGCCATCCGCAAGGTCCTCAAGCCCGGGGGTGTCCTGGCCTTCTCGCAGCGGCCCCCAGTGGAAGGCTGCTACGGCTGCCAGGCGTCCTACGTCACCCAGGCCGACGACCCGAACCCCCTGGTCGTCAAGCGCTGGGACTACCAGCCTGACATGTGGGCTGACCGCTTGAAGCAGCACGGGTTCCGTTACGCCCTGGCGAACGAGATCACGCCGCCCGACGGCTGGAAGACCGGCACGCTCCTGGTGCGCGCCCTGGCACCCGGCGCCTGAGCCGACGCTGGTTGCCTCTGTACATCAACAAAGCCCCCCCGGACTCGGCGTCCCGGGGGGCTCATCTGCATGTGCAGGGCTACGGCTTCGGCGGGTGGTCGCCGCGTGCTGGCGTGACGTACGACCCCTTACCCCATTCGGTCTCGATCAGCCCGCGTTCCCGGAGGATGCGCACCGCCCGTCGGGCGGTCTCCCGCGCCACTCCGAACCGCTCGCGCAACTCCGCTTCGGACGGGATGAGGTCGCCCGGTGCGTACTTGCCCGCCTCAATATCAGCGGTGAGCGCGTCCAGAACCCGCATGTACGGGGCGCGCGGGGCGTGGGGCTCGTTCGGACGCTCAGGCATAGGGAGAGCGTAGACAAGCGGCTTCGAAGGGCCCGAATTAGACAAGCAGTCGAGTTAGACGTGTAGACATGTTAGACGAGTGGGGTCTGGCGTCGGTGGCGCAAAGAGAAGCGCCCCGGAAGGCCGATTGCGGCGGCCTACCCGGGGCTCAGCCGACCAGCTACCAAGGAGCTGACCGACTCATGCGCGATGCTATCGCCCGCCTCTTTATCTGGACCCTCGGGTTACTGCTGCCCGCTCACGGCAAGCACGGCGGAACCCGCCCTGCCCCCGCCCCCACCGTCGCCCCGACGCAGACCCCGCCGGCGCGGTCCCCCTACGTGATCTGCGGCCCGCGGAAGCCCATCCCGCCGCACGTCCTCGCCCGAACCATGCCCATCCCCGAGAGCACGCGCCCGCTCGTTCCCCTGTTCATCCGGGAATGGGTCCGGGAACAGGAGGAGCGCGAACGGCAGCACGAGCGGTGCCTAGCACTCGTGGCGGCCAGCATGGGCTACGACTACCCGAACCCCGAGCGGTACGACCGCCGCGTGATGGTGGCCGCATGAGCGCCGCACTGTGCTGCCGCTGCGGCAGGAGCACGGAAGCCCCGGTGACCGTCGGCTACGTCGAACGCGCGAGCGGGCCTGGATATCGCCGAGTCGCCTGCGCTGACTGCGCCCCGCAGCTGGGCGCCGGGCCGTCCCCCGAGGACGCCCAGAGCGCCGTAGACCCGCGCTGATCAGCACCCCCCAGCAGCACCCCGCCCCGCCTGGTCACCCACCAGGCGGGGCCTCATCCGTAGAACACCCCGTTACGAGCTTTGGGAAGGGGCGGGGTGGGGGAAAAGCCCGCCGCAGGCGCCCCCTGGGGCAAATGTGGCTGTTGTGGAACCAGAGGCGGCAAGCCGGACGTGTAACGGCACCGAACAGCCCCCGGCGAGAGGAAACACCCGCAGTGACGTCCATACCCCGCCGCAACGCCCTCACCCTCGGCGCGGGCGCCGCCCTGGCCACCGTCCTGGCCGGCAGCGGAACGGCCCACGCCGCCACCCCGCACCGCAGCGACAACCGCGACGCCGCCCGCCGCCTCGCCGCGTTGGAGCGCGCGCACGGCGCACGCCTCGGTGTGTACGCCCACAACGTCCGCACCGGCCGTACCGTCGCGCACAGCGCCGACGAGCTGTTCCCGATGTGCTCGACGTTCAAGACGCTCGCCGTCGCCGCCGTGCTGCGCGATCTCGACCGTGACGGCGAGTTCCTGGCCAAGCGGATCCGCTACACCGCCCAGGACGTCACCGACGCGGAGAACTCGGATGTCACCGGGCGGGAGGTGAACATCGCCAACGGCATGACTGTCGCGGAGCTGTGCGACGCAGCCATCACCTTCAGCGACAACTGCGCCGCCAATCTGCTGCTGCGCGAGCTCGGCGGCCCGACGGCCGTCACGCGTTTCGCGCGCTCGGTCGGTGACCGTGTCACCCGTCTCGACCGGTGGGAGCCCGCGCTGAACACCGCGGAGCCGGACCGGGTGACGGACACCACGTCCCCGTACGCCATCGGCCGCACGTACGCCCGTCTGGTGCTCGGCGACGCGCTCGCCGCCGCGGACCGCAGACGGCTCACGGGCTGGCTGCTCGCCAACACCACGAGCGGCGAGCGGTTCCGCAAGGGCATCCCCGCCGGCTGGACGGTCGCCGACAAGACCGGTGGCGGCAGCTACGGGACGAACAACGACGTGGGCATCGTCTGGACGCCGCAGGGTGCGCCGGTCGTGATGGCCGTGCTGACGACGCATCCCCGCGACCAGAAGGCGAAGGGCGACAACGCACTGATCGCGGAGACCGTCGCCGTCCTCGCCGACGCCCTCGGCTGACCGTACGGCAGCCGGCGGTCAGTCCTCGAAGACCACCACGGACCGCAGCACGTCGCCCTCGTGCATGCGCTCGAACGCCTTCTCGACGTCGCCGAGGCCGATGGTCTCGGTGACGAAGGAGGCGAGGTCGATCCGGCCCTGCAGGTGCAGGTCGATGAGCATGGGGAAGTCGCGGCTGGGCAGGCAGTCGCCGTACCAGGAGGACTTCAGGGCGCCGCCGCGGCCGAAGACGTCCAGGAGCGGCAGTTCCAGCTGCATCTCCGGCGTCGGGACGCCGACCAGGACGACGGTGCCGGCGAGGTCGCGGGCGTAGAAGGCCTGCTTGTAGGTCTCGGGGCGGCCGACGGCGTCGATGACGACGTCGGCGCCGAAGCCGCCGGTGAGCTCGCGGATCGCCTCGACGGGGTCGGTGTCACGGGAGTTGACCGTGTGGGTGGCGCCCATGCGCCGGGCCCACTCGAGCTTGCGGTCGTCGAGGTCGACGGCGATGATCCGCGCGGCGCCGGCGAGGCGGGCACCGGCGACGGCCGCGTCGCCGACGCCGCCGCAGCCGATGACGGCGACCGTATCGCCGCGGCCGACGTTGCCGGTGTTCAGGGCGGCGCCGAAGCCGGCCATGACACCGCAGCCGAGCAGGCCGGCGACGGCCGGGGAGACCGCGGGGTCGACCTTGGTGCACTGGCCGGCGGCCACGAGGGTCTTCTCGGCGAAGGCGCCGATGCCGAGGGCGGGGGCGAGCTCGGTGCCGTCGGTCAGCGTCATCTTCTGCCGCGCGTTGTGCGTGGCGAAGCAGTACTGCGGGCGTCCGCGCAGGCAGGCGCGGCACTGGCCGCACACCGCACGCCAGTTCAGGACGACGACGTCACCGGGGGCGACCTCGGTGACGCCCTCGCCGACGGCCTCCACGATGCCGGCCGCCTCGTGGCCGAGGAGGAAGGGGAAGTCGTCGTTGATGCCGCCCTGCTTGTAGTGCAGGTCGGTGTGGCACACGCCGCACGCCTGGACCTTCACCAGGGCCTCGCCCGGCCCGGGGTCGGGTACGACGATCGTCTCCACGCGCACCGGTTCGTTCCTGCCCGGTGCGACGACCGCTCGCACTTCCTGCGCCATGTCGAGCCCCACCCTTCGTGTCGCTGGTTGTGCTCCCCACGGTACGCCCTCGGACGATCTTCTTCGCGCGTAGAGAGCCCTTGACCAGTCCAGATCAAGCGCTTAGCTTCACGGGGAGTTTCCTTGTTACCCAGGAGTCATAACGTGTCGTCCCTCTCCCTGAAGTCCACGCGCGTGCGCGTGGCCGCCGCCACTGCCGCCGCCCTCGTCGCCGGGGCCGGCCTGTACACGGCGGGTGCCGCCAGCGCCGACCACGCGGTGCCGCGTTCGGACAAGGAGATCCCGAACCTCACGCAGGTCCAGGACAAGATCAAGGCGTACTACGGCGACACCGTCGACGCCTCCGGCCAGCACTACGCCTCGCCGGAGAGCAACTACGCCAAGCAGGTGGCCGACATCGAGCGCAAGGCGAAGGCCCAGCTGGAGAGGGTCGTCAAGAACCAGGGCAAGGCGCACGGCGCCAAGAAGCCCGCGATCGTCCTGGACGTGGACGACACCACCCTGCTGACCTACAACTACGAGCTGCAGCAGGGCTTCCGCTTCACGCCCGAGTCGCAGGACGCGTACCTGAAGTCCACCGACATGGGCCCGGTCTTCGGCATGCCCCAGCTGGTCAACTGGGCCAAGGAGAAGGGCGTCGAGGTCTTCTTCGTCACCGGCCGCGACGAGCACCAGCGCGACTGGAGCGTGCGCAACCTCAAGAACGCCGGCTACAAGCCCGCCGCCGACACCGAGCACTTCTTCCTGAAGAACAAGAAGACCCCGCCGGCCTACCTGGCCTGCGGCGCCAAGTGCACCACGGTCGAGTACAAGTCGGGCACGCGCGCGTACATCGAGTCCAAGGGCTACCGCATCGTCGCCAACTTCGGCGACCAGTTCAGCGACCTGCAGGGCGGTCACGCCGAGCGCACCTACAAGCTGCCGAACCCGATGTACTACCTGCCGTAACGCCGTACGGGCGGGGCCGCTGCCGGGCAGCGGCCCCGCCACGCTCAGCGGCGCTTGGGCACCGGGACGCGCATCAGGTCGCGGGCGACGGTCAGTTCGCCGTCGAAGCCCGCGGCGCGCGCCTGCTGTTCGAAGACCGCAGGGTCGTCGTAGCGCTGCGAGAAGTGCGTGAGCACCAGGTGCCGCACGCCCGCCTGCGCCGCCACCCGCCCGGCCTGACCGGCCGTCAGGTGGCCGTGCTCGGTGGCCAGGTCCTCGTCCTCGTCGGTGAACGTCGACTCGATGACCAGCATGTCGCAGCCCTCGGCCAGCTCGTGCACGCCCCGGCACAGCCGGGTGTCCATCACGAACGCGAAGCGCTGCCCGCGCCGCACCTCGCTCACCTCGTCCAGCGTCACTCCGCGGACCTCGCCCTCGCGCTGCAGCCGGCCGACGTCCGGCCCGGCGATGCCGTGCTCGGCCAGCCGCTCGGGCAGCATCCGGCGCCCGTCGGGCTCGGTGAGGCGGTAGCCGTAGGATTCGACGGGGTGCGAGAGCCGGCGCGCTTCGAGGGTGTACGAGCCCGTGACGGCGAGCACCGCCCCGGTGCCCGCCACCGGCTCCTCCGCCAGCTCCACCGTTTCGCGGTAGGCGGTGGCGTAGCGCAACCGCTCGAAGAAGCGCCTGCCGCTGGCCGGGAAGTGCGCGGTGACCGGGTGCGGCACCCGGTCCAGGTTGATGCGCTGGATCACCCCGGCGAGGCCGAGCGAGTGGTCGCCGTGGAAGTGGGTGATGCAGATCCGGTTGAGGTCGTGCGCAGCCACCCGGGCGCGCAGCATCTGCCGCTGCGTTCCCTCGCCCGGGTCGAAGAGGATGCCCTCGCCGTCCCAGAGCAGGACGTAGCCGTTGTGGTTGCGGTGCCGGGTGGGCACCTGGCTGGCGGTGCCCAGGACGACCAGTTCGCGTACGGACAAGGGCTTAGCCGGGGGGCCAGTTGAAGCCGCGGCCGCCCAGGACGTGCGCGTGCGCGTGGAAGACGGTCTGCCCGGCGCCGGCGCCGGTGTTGAAGACGATGCGGAAGCCGCTGTCCCCGTTCTCCTGCAGGGCGACCTCGCCGGCCTCGCGCAGCACGTCCGCGGCGATCGCCGGCTCGGCGGCGGCCAGGGACGCGGCGTCCGGGTGGTGCACCTTGGGGATCACCAGGACGTGCACGGGCGCCTGCGGGTTGATGTCGCGGAAGGCGAGCGTCGTGGCCGTCTCCTTGACGACCGTCGCGGGCACCTCCCCCTTGACGATCTTGCAGAACAGGCAGTCCGCCTGCGGTTCTCCCGCCACCGGTGGGCTCCTCCCGGGTCGTCGGCTCCTACGGTGCGGATGTTACCCGCCCGTCCGTACGACCGCCGCGACCCGGCCGTCACTTGCCCCGCGGCGCAGGCGTGCTGCTGCAGCCGGCGGAGGGCACCGGCACGGTGGGCCCCCGGGTGCCGCCCTGCGGCGGCGGGGGCGGCTTGGGCACGCCCGGCCCCGGCGCGGTGGGTACGGACGAGGACGGGCCGCCGCCCCCGCCGGTACGGGTGCAGTCGCCGAGCACGCTGACCCGGAAGACGGTCCGGCCGTCCACGTTGGCGGTCAGCAGGCCGCGCACGCAGGCGGTGCCGGACACGCCGGTGACGGTGCCGAAGACGATGATCCGCCTGCCCTTGTCCGTACCGCCCTCGCAGTCGATGCCGACGATCGTCACCGGCTGCGGCGAGCCCGCCATGTCCGTGCCGCCGTCCTGGGCCTTGCCCCGGCAGGTCAGCCAGGCCACGGCGACGCCGGAGCGGCCGAGCGTCAAGGACGCCTGGCGCTGGGTGACGGCGGCGACGGTCGTCGCGTCGAGCCCGGCGGCCGGCTCGCAGCCGGCCAGCGCCACCACGGCCGCCACGACCAGGCCTGCGGCACCGGTCCCGTACCGCAGGCGGGGGCGGCCCCACTCCCATACACGTATGCCACGTATGCGCCTCGACGCACCCATGGCGGAGAGTGTCCCACTGCGGGAGGGCGGCGGGGAAGGACGCATTGGGGCGCAACTGGCCTTTCCTGGCGGCGACTTGGTGTCTTTTTGTCGGCCAAACACGGCTGCGAATGCGTCACATCCGTACGAAGTCGTCTCGTCCGGCGGGGGCGGGTGCCAGAGTCCGTAGCGCCCCCGACACCCCTGGGGGCACGGCACAGGTGGCTGCACGACTCGACGAAAGCCCGACGGAAGGATCTTTCGTGAGCAAGAGGATCACCACCGCCCTGACCACCCTGCTGGCGACCGCCTCCCTCGCCGGTTCCCTGGCCCTGGCCGCCCCGGCGACCGCGGCCTCCTCACCCACCGCCAAGGCCCCGGCGGCCGGGGCGAGAACCATGGCGAGCCAGACCCTGTACGCGCCGTACACCCTGGAGCGCAACCAGTCGGTGAGCTCCGACACGGCGACCCTGGTCATGCAGAGCGACGGCAACCTCGTCATCTACGACGAGTTCGGCCGCGCGCGCTGGGCGTCCCGCACGGTCAACCAGGGGTGGCGGGCCGTGATGCAGGAGGACGGCAACTTCGTCGTCTACACCCGCTCGGGCAAGGCGGTCTGGAACTCCCGGACGGCCGGGCACCCCGGCTCGCGCCTGGTCGTCCAGGACGACGGCAACGTGGTGATCTACGACGGCAGCCAGGCGATCTGGGCCTCCGGCACGAACCACTGAGCCTTGCGGCCACGTCGCCCTCTTCCGTCGCTGCACGGCGGCGGAAGAGGGGGGGTGGGGGTCGGACCAGGGTCTGCCCGGTGATCGTTGTCACGCGGCTACCACGGCGCCCCGTAGGGGCACGGGGCAGTACCCGACTGCGGCTGCCGCCGCGTGGGCGCGGCAAGCCACGACGCGCCCGCAGAGGGAGCACGGGGCTGCTCGATCCGCCGGGCACGGCCTACGTGTGCGGGATCACGAAGTTGAACCCGGCGGCGTTGTGCTCGCCGCCGTTCGAGCACCGGCCCTTGGCCGGGTAGCCCCAGAAGAACATCCCGTAGCAGGTGGTGCAGAAGCGCCAGTACGCCTGGGCCGAGGGCGTCTCGGCGACATCGTGCGGGATCACGAAGTTGTAGCCGGCCGCGTAGTGGGACCCGCCGGTGGGGCACCAGCCGCCGCTGGGGTAGCCGAAGAAGAAGAGTCCGTAGCACTTGGTGCAGAAGCGCCAGTTGGCCTGGGCGTTGCCCGTCTCGGGGACGTCGTAGGGCAGGACGAAGTTGTAGCCGGCCTGCGTG
Organism: Streptomyces sp. NPDC049585; assembly: GCF_040675615.1. Taxonomy (NCBI): domain Bacteria; kingdom Bacillati; phylum Actinomycetota; class Actinomycetes; order Kitasatosporales; family Streptomycetaceae; genus Streptomyces; species Streptomyces sp. NPDC049585. The sequence goes on from NZ_JBFAPE010000006.1 coordinate 141,855, forward strand.
TGGGCGCCGCCCGCGGCGCAGTGCCCGTCGTCGGGGTAGCCCCAGAAGAACATGACGAAGCACTTGGTGCAGAACCGCCAGCTGCCTTGCCCTGCCAGACCTCGGGCCTGTGCGGCCGGGGCCGTGGCCACGGAGGCCAGGGCGGCGCCGGCGGTGATCCCCGCCAGCGCGCCGAGCCCGCGGGTGGTGAAGGCCCGGCGCCCGAGCGGGGCGGTGGTCGTGGTTCTCGGAAGCTCCATGCGGGTTCCTCTCCTGGACCGCTGGACCACGTCATGGGCATGGCAGCAGCGGAGGACGGCGGCCGTCAAGGGGCTTGTCAGTGGCCCGTGGGAGAGTGCCGTCATGCTTGCGATCACGGTGCACACGGAGGACGGACGCCGCCGCGTCCGGGTGAGCGCGCAGGAGCTCGCCGGGCTGGTCGCCCGGATCGGTGGGGAGGGCGACCGGTTCCTGGTCGTGCAGAGGATCCCCGATCTGCCGGACGTGTTCGCCCAGGTGTGGCACGAGGCGGGCGGCACCTGGACGCTGGAGCACCGGGCCGGGGCGCCGGACCGGCACTTCGAGGCGGTGCTCGACGGTCCGGAGGCGGTGACCGCGGTAACCGCGGCGCTGACGGGCTGGGCCCGGCAGCAGGACGGCTGGGACGCGGGGCCGGCCTGGGCACGGCTGGACATGCCGGCGCCCGAGCCCGTACCACCGCTCGACCTCGACGAGGAGGAGCGCGGCGAGCTGGAGGCACGGGTCCGCGAGGTGCTGGTGGGCGGCTATGCGACGCGCGCGCAGCTGGCCGAACTCGCGGAGGACTACCTCGTCTCCGGCGACCGCCGCCCGGTCTCAGCCGCCCAGGCGCGGCAGCTGGCCGACCGGCTGTGGTGCGAGCGCGTCGCCGAACAGGCCGCCTGGGAGGGCGAGACGGACCCCAAACGCCTCACCCGGGCCTTCACGGCCCTTGAGGCCGCCGGCATCACCGCCCGGGAGAACTTCACCTGCTGCCGTACGTGCGGCCATGCGGAGATAGGCGCCGAGAGCGCGCCCGATGCCCGTGGCTTCGTGTACTTCCACTCCCAATGCACGGACTCGGCCGCGTCCGGGCACGGGCTGACGCTGCTGTACGGCGGATTCGACGGGTCGGCGGAGACGACGGCGGCCGTCGGCCGCGAGGTCGTCGCCGCCCTCGCGGCGGCGGGCCTTGCGGCGCAGTGGAACGGTGACGCGCGCCGGGCCATCACCGTCACGCCCCTGGACTGGCGCAAGCGCCTGGTGGGCTGACCTAAGGACCGGCGCCCCGGCTCCATGCCACTGCACCGGCAAAAGTCGAAAGGGCGGCCACTACCGGCAACCGTCACGGCGCCGGACGCGGCCCGCCGCGCCTACTGACCGGCCGCCTCCACGATCAGCAGCGTGCCGCGGCTGCCCGGCAGCACCGCGTGCGGCGTGGCCGCGGGGACGACGTACATCTCGCCGGCGCCCACGTCCACCGGTCGTCCGGCGACGCGGAGCCGGAGGCGTCCGTCGAGGACGATCAGCACCTCGGGGGTGCCGTGCTGTTCCTCAGCGAGGGGGGTTCCGTCCATGCGGAGCACCTTGACGACCGAGCCCTCGCCGGCCCGGCCCAGGACGGCGGAGCACCACGCGTCGGGCAACGCACGGGCCGCGTCGTCGAGTTCGATCACGTTCGTGTCGAGCATGCGGCCGAGGCTGGGCGAGGAGTGGGCGCAGGTGGCTGACCGTTCGGTAAAGGTTCAAGCGCAGCGCGGCGGGTGGGCGAGGAGGCGATCCACGGCCCGGCGGGTGCGGGTGGTGGCGCCCGAGGGGTCGGCGAAGAGCTGCGTCTCCTGGTTGAAGGCCATGTACAGGCCGACGAGCTCGTAGACGAGCTGATCCGCATCGGTGTCCGGGGGCAGGTCGCCCGCCGCGACGGCCGTGCGCACCTCGGCGGCCAGGCGGCCGCGCCAGACGCGCAGCAGGCGGGCGACGGCGTCGCGGACGTGGCCGCCGCGGGCGTCGAACTCGACGGAGGCGGTGGTGAAGAAGCACCCGCCGGGGAAGATCTCCTGCCCGGCCTCCAGGTAGCCCGCCCAGCTCGCGCAGACCGCGCGCAGGCGAGGCAGGCCCGGCTGCTCCTGCGCCGCGGGTTCCCACACCAGGCGGGAGAAGGCTGCCGCGGCCCCGTCCAGGGTGGCGAGCTGCAGGGCCTCCTTGGTGCCGAAGTGGCCGAGGACGCCGGCCTTGCTCATGCCGAGGTCGGTGGCCAGGCGTCCGATCGTGAGCCCTTCCAGGCCGTCGACCGAGGCGATCGCGATGCCGCGCGCCACGATGCGCTCCCGCGTACGGCGGGCTTCGGCGAAGGAGTTGCGAGGGCTCATGTACGTCATCGTACCGAGCCGCGAACTTTTAACTTCCGATCGATCGGTTGCTATATTCCGGACTCCGTCGCCGAGCCGAGGAGACCGACCGTGCACGCAGCCGTACCGGGAAGCCGTATCGCCGCTCTGGGCCACCACCAGCCGGCGCGCGTCATGACCAACGACGACCTGGCCACCCTGGTCGACACCGGCGACGAGTGGATCCGCCGCCGCACCGGCATCGCCACGCGCCGCATCGCCGCCCCCGACGAATCGGTCACCGACATGGCGGCCGCTGCCGCCGGCAAGGCCCTGGCCGCGTCCGGCCTGGAACCCGCCGACATCGGGCTGATCACCGTGGCCACCTGCACGGCGATCGACCGCTGCCCCTCCATCGCCGCCCAGGTCGCTGCCCGCCTGGGCCTGCCCTCGCCCGTCGCCTTCGACCTCAACAACGGCTGCGCGGGCTTCTGTACCGCTCTCGCCTGCGCCGACCACGCCCTGCGCGCGGGCGCGGCCCGGCATGCACTGGTCATCGGTGCGGAGAAGATGTCCGACGTCACCGACTGGACCGACCGGCGCACCTGCGTCCTGCTGGGGGACGGCGCGGGCGCCGCCGTGCTCAGCGCACATCGCGAAGAAGGCGTCGGGCCGGTCGTCTGGGGCTCGGACCCCACGCGCGGTGACGCCGTCCGCCTGGTGGGCGAGTGGCATCCGCACTTCGCCCAGGAGGGTCAGACCGTCTTCCGCTGGGCCACCGGCGAGCTCCCCGCCCTCGCCGAGGAGGCCTGCGCACGCGCCGGCCTGCGTCCGGCCGACCTGGCCGGCGTCGTCACCCACCAGGCCAACCTGCGCATCATCGACGCCGTCGTCCGCCGGCTCGGCCTCCCGGAGGACGTGGTGATCGCCCAGGACGTCGTCGAGTCCGGCAACACCTCGGCCGCCTCCGTCCCGCTCGCCCTCTCCAAGCTCACCGAGCGCGGCGAACTCCCCTCGGGCGCACCGGTCCTGCTGCTCGCCTTCGGCGGCGGGATGTCCTGGGCCGGACAGGTCGTCACCTGCCCCTGAGCGCCGCTTCGGCTACTGCACGTCCAACGCCGGGGCGAGGAGCGCGAAGGCCCGCTCCAGCAGCCCGGCCGGCGCTTCGGCGCCCTCACTGTCGCTCCACCGCTGCAGGACGGTGTTGAAGGCGGTGAGCGCCATGCCGGCGGCCATCTGCGGGTACAGGTCCGCGTCGGAGCCCGCGCCGGGGTCCGCCCCGGTGCGGGCCGCCAGCTCCGCCGTCAGATCGTCGCGCCACTGCGCCTGACGCTCCAGGAAGCGGGCGTGCAGGGCGGGCGTACCCAGGATCAGCCGGACGACGCCCCGTGCGCTGTCGGCGTGGTCGCCGCAGGCGGCGAGGGGCCCGGAGACGGCGTGGCGCAGCGCGACGGACACGGGCTCGTCGGTGGGACGGTCCGCGAGGGCGGCGCGCATGCCGGTGCCCATGTCCGCGAGGAACCGGACGACGACGTCCTCCTTGGACGCGAAGTACCGGAAGAACGTCCGCCGGGAGACGCCGGCGGCAGCGGCGATCTCGTCGGTCGTGACGGCGTCGTAGCCCTTGCTCGCCAGCAACTGCAGGGCAGCGCTGGTCAGTTCGTCCGCGACGAGTTGACGTTTGCGCTCGGCCAGGCTGGTTTCGGGGCGGGGGCTCACGGGGACAGCGTATCGCCACGATGCAGCCGACGGCACGGACGGACGCTGTTGACACTCTGTGCCACGAAGGGCAGTGTGTGCCTCATGGAGCAACCTCGATGGACCGCCGACCACATCCCCGACCAGACCGGCCGCACCTTCGTCGTCACCGGCGCCACGAGCGGGCTGGGCCTGGCGACCACCAGGGCGCTCGCGCGCCGGGGCGGGCATGTGATCCTCGCCGTACGCGACCAGACAAAGGGCCGCCGGATCGCCGCCGAACTTCCCGGCGCCCGGCTCGACGTACGCCACGTCGACCTCGCCGATCTCGACTCGGTACGCGCCTTCGCCGGGCGGCTGCACGCCGAGTACGCGCGGGTGGATGTACTGATCAACAACGCCGGCGTCATGGCACCGCCCCGGACACTGAGCCCCCAGGGCCACGAGCTGCAGTTCGCCTGCAACCACCTGGGCCACTTCGCGCTCACGGGCCTGCTGCTCGATCTGCTCTCGGCGGGGGACGACCCGCGCGTGGTCACGGTGAGCTCGCTCAACCACCGCAAGGCCCGCATCGACTTCGACGACCTGCACGGCGAGCGCTCGTACTCCCCCATGGGCGCCTACAACCAGTCGAAGCTCGCCAACGCCGTCTTCGGCCACGAGCTCCACCGGCGCCTGACCGCCACCGGCAGCCCGGTACGCAGCCTGCTCGCCCACCCCGGCTACACGGCGACGGCCCTCCAGATGCGCGCGTCGACCGCCGCCCTGCGCCTGCTCCTGGGCCGCATCGGCAACCCCCTGCTGGCCCAGCGCCCGGACCAGGGCGCACTCCCCCAGCTGTACGCCGCCACGGCCCCCGACGCGGCGGCCGGCGACTTCATCGGCCCGGACGGCGCGGGAGAACTCCGCGGCAGCCCGAAACGCGTCCCCCTGTCAGCGACGGCGACCGACCCGGCCGTGGGCAGTCGCCTGTGGGACCTGTCGGAACACCTCACCGGCATCCGTTTCGCCCTCCCGGCAACCAGGTAGGCTGACCTTCCCATGCCACCCGCCACGCAAGACTCCGAGAAGCGCGCAGAACGCCAGATAGCCCTGCGCGTGCTGGTCTACGTCTTCATCACGCACGCCCTGGCGGGCTTCATCTGGCTGCTGTTCTTCCTGGGCGACCACGCGAACAAGTAGGAATCTCCTCCGCCGGAACGGTGCCGCCCCAGGGGGCTGCCACCCGATTCACTGCCCTCCGACTTCGCGCAACTCCCGCCGAAGACCGTCTACCTCGCTGTCGTCGCAGAACAGCACAACATTGAATGGGACGCTCGCCCCTCCGGGCCTTCTGTGCTGTGGACTCACCCAGTCCTCGGCGGCCCGCATCATGGTCCGCAGGAAGATCGCCCGCTCATCCGCGACTGACGAGAGCAACAGGCAGGATCTCCTGACGGTGATCATGTAGTGATCGGCCGGGAGCCAATGCAAGTCCCGCAAGCAGTCGAGCAGGGCCGGCCAGTTCCACCCAAAATAGTCCGGGAATTTCAGCTTCTCCCAGAACTGCTCGAACACCCCGTCCGCATCCGCCATGTCGGCGCCGTCCATGTGTGCAGCCGCCGTGACGCCGGTGGGCGGAAGCATTTCTCCGACCAGGCCCATCGCCGACTCGGGAAGCACATGGATCCGCGGACTGAAAGCGGACCAGAAGTCCGCTTCATGCGCCGTCCCTGCCTACGAACGCCACGTATTCATATTCCTCTTCGAAGATAGCCACCATGGACGTCCTGTCCGCGGCGAGGAAGTAAAGATCGCTCCCGAGAAGGGAACGCGACGACCTCATCCACCCCTCGCCGAGCACCCGCACTTCGGCCCACGGGAAGTTGACCATCCCCGTGCTGCAGAAGAACCTGCACCACTCCGGCCGACGCGAGAACGCTCGTGCACCAAGCATCAACCTCGGCGTCGTCCACGCTGTCCGGAATCCGGGCGTCAGGCACCGAATCCATCCGCAGGACGGACCTTTTTACCGCAGGAATCCAGTCGGGGAGTTCGCCCTCCTGAAGATATCTCTCCAGAGACGCTCCCACCAGGCCTACGGCCACTCGCGACGCTTTCTCCTTCTCGTTTCTCAACAGGATCTTGGCCCGCAGGGCTTCGCTTGCCACGACCGCCTTCCCGGGCCACTAGGAGTGATGCGCCTGTCACAGGAGCCTTCGACGGAAGGCATTACCCATCCCACCGAACCGAAACGCGTGCAACGTCGGGCAATGCCACCGGCGGCTCATCCGTAAACCACGAATACTCAAGGGCCGACAGGTACCCTTCGCTCACCCACACAAGAAGCTCCCCGACCAAGTCACCGCTTTCGTCGAACACCTCCCCTACTACAGGCAACACCCCATCAGGGGCATCCACCGGAGGGGCATCTCCCGCCACCTTGAGGTCTACGCTGGGCGATTCCACGCCCCAAGTCCCCGCGACTTTCACGTCATCCAACTGGCGGAGTAGCCTCGCACCTCCCCGGAAGGAGCCGGTGAGGATCCGCTCGAGGATCGCACGCTCTGATCCCGACAGCGCTCGGGCGCCCTTCATGAAGGCCATTACTTACCACCCTTGGGGAATTTACTGGCGATGAATGCAGTACCGACCCGAGGCACTCCGTCTCTTACGGCGCCGCGAATGGTCACGGTCTCACCATTGATGGCACGCTCCACGACGAAGCCTCCCGACTCGGGAAGGTCATCTCTTTCGGCCAAACTGTACACAATTCTGCGAAACGCCTGCTCTCGCCCTCCCTCAGATTTCACCAGTTCCTCAAATCCGTGCTTGGGCGGATCGATCACATGCTCAAGTTTTCGAGGCGTGTTATCAAGCTCGTAAGTCTTTGCCAGCGCTTCTGGGCTACAACTCTGGAGCCCAAGAGGATCTGCCCAGTGGCAAGGGTTGATCACATAAGCATGGTGATTCGGCGCCGGTTCCAGCCCCAGCGGGTCCGGCGACACATACCGCGCCGTCTCCGGGTCGTAGTAGCGGAAGTAGTTGTAGTGCAGGCCCGTTTCCGCGTCCGCGTACTGGCCCGGGAAGCGGAGGGGGCAGTCCGCACCGCCGGAGGGGGGTGGGGTGGGGAGGGGGGTGCCCCAGAGGGTGGTGCGGTGTTGCCAGGCCAGGGTGCCGTCCGGGGTGACGAGCTCCGTGGGGGTGCCGACCGGGTCCGTGATCACCGCGTGGAAGCGGGCCGCAGTCTCGGCGTAGTCCGTGATCAGGGACTCGCCCTCCGCCCGGGGGCGGTGGTGGGTCTGGGCCACCGGGCGGTGGGTGCCCGGGGTGTGGTCCCACGTGGTGACGGCACCGTCGGGTGCCGTTTGTTCCGCCAGGCGCGTGCCGTCCCACGTGAAGAGCGTTTCGGTGCCGTCGGAGTGCCGGCGCTTGGAGGTGCGGCGGCCCAGGGGGTCGTAGGTGTACGACCAGTGTTCGCCGTCCGGGGTGACGGCTTGTGTCAGGTGGTCCTCGGCGTCCCAGGTGTACGTCCACACCCGTGTCTGCCCGTTGAGCAGTTTGCGGGTCTTGCGGGTGAGGCGGCCCTGGGCGTCGTGCTCGTAGGTGGTGCGGCCGGCGCGGCGCAGGAGGGTGCCGTCCACCTCGTGGCGGCCGGGGGCCTCGTGGGCGGGGGCGGTGACGTGGGTGAGGTTGCCGGCGGTGTCGTAGGCGTAGGTTTCCGTCCAGCCGTGGGCCCGTACGCCGGTGATGCGGCCCGTGGCCGTGAGGTCGAAGCGGCGGGTGCCGGAGGTGAGCTCCCGGATCTCCTTGATGTGGCCGTCCGCCCGGTAGGCGTAGGTCCGGTGCTGGAGGAGGTGCCGGGCGCCGGGCGCCCCGGCGGTCACGGTCTGTCCGGTGATGCGGTCCGCGGCGTCCCAGGACTGGGTGAGCAGGGTGTCGTCGCCGCCCAGACCGCGTGCGGTCTCGCGCCCGGCCGCGTCGTACGTGAAGGTCAGGCCACCGGCGTCGTTGCGCAGGGTCGTCGGCCGCCCGGCGGGGTCGTACGTCCATTGCGAGGTCAGCCCGGAGGCGGTCGTGCGCTGCGTGCAGCGTCCTTCGGCGTCGTAGGACCACCGGGTCACCCGGCCGTTGACGCTTTCCGACAGCAGCCGGCCGAGGGCGTCCCGTTCGTGGACGACGTCGGCGTCGGCGCCGACCGTGCGGGCGAGTCGGCCTGCCGCGTCGTAGGTGTACGTCGTGGTTCCGCCGGTGTCGGAGCGCTGCTCGGTCACCCGGCCCAGTGCGTCCCGCTCGAAGCGCAGCGTTTCGCCCGCACCGTTCGTGCGCGCCAGCAGCTGCCCGGCCGCGTCGTGGACGTACGTGATGCGGCGTCCGTTGAAGTCGGTCTCCGCCGCCAGGCGGCCGGCGTCGTCGTAGTCGTAGGACCACGTCAGGCCCTGCGGGTTGGTCACTGTGACGAGCCGCAGTTCCGTGTCGTGGGCGAAGGTGTACGTCGTCCCGTCCGGCTCCGTCCGTGAGGCGGGCAGGTCGAAGTGGGTGCTGGTATGGGTGGTGGTGTTGCCGGCGGGGTCGGTGTGGGTGAGGAGGTTGCCTTCGCCGTCCCACGTCCACGTCTCGCAGGTGCCGTCCGGGAGGTCGCGCCGGCTGGGCCTGCCCTCGGTCGTCCAGGACATGCGGGTGACGCGGCCGAGCGGGTCGACCGCCTCGACCACCCGTCCGAAGGCGTCCCGGCGGACGGTGGTGGCGTGGCCGAGGGGGTCGGTGACGACGAGCGGCAGGCCCGCCGCGTCGCACCGGAGTGTGGTCGTGTGCCCGAGGGCGTCGGTGACCGCGGTCAGGTGGCCGGCGTCGTCGTACGCGTAGCGTCTGACCGCGCCGAGCGGATCGGTCGTGGCCAGAAGGTTGCCGCGCTCGTCGTAGGCGTGCCGCCACGTTGCGCCACCCGGCTCGGTGACCTGCAGCGGACGGCACAGGTCGGCGTCGTACGTGGCGTGGGCCGCCGTGCCGTCGGGCAGCGTGACGCGGCTGAGGTTGCCGGCGTCGTCGTAGGCGTAGCGGGTCGTGCGGCCCAGCGGGTCGGTCACGGCGAGGCGGCGGTCGCCCCGGGGGTCCCAGGCGGTGCGGGTGGTGTTGCCGAGCTGGTCGGTCTCCTCGACGACCTGCCCGTCACTGTTGTGGCGGTAGATGCGCAGGTGACCGAGGGAGTCGGTCTCGGTCGTGGTGCGCGTGTCCTCGTCGTAGACGAAGGAGCCGGAGAGGAACCCGTCACTTCCCTCGGTGCGTATGACGCGTCCGCGGGTGTCGTAGGTGTAGCCGTACGACGTGCCGTTGCGGTCGGTCCAGGAGGTTATTCGGCCTTCGGTGTCGTAGGTGAAGCGCAGCGGTGCGCCGCTGGAGTTGGTGACCTCGGTCAGGTTGCCCGACGCGTCGTAGCCGTAGCGCATCAGCACCGTGCCGCGCCCGGGGGCGTGCGGGTGCTCGTACGGCGACGGCGCCTCGTCCAGCAGGCGCAGTGCCGTGATGCGCGGCCCTTCGGTGTCGACGGCCACGTAGGCCCCGCCGGAGTGCCGGAGCGCGGTGGGGGTGCCGAGTTCGGTGCGCTCGATGTCGATGCGCGTGCCGTTGCGGTCGCAGAGGCTTTCGAGCGGGAGCTGGACGGCACCGGGCGTGTCGGTGGGGGCGGGTGCTCCGAAGGTGCGGACGACTCCCTCGTAGGGGTCGGTGACGGTCAGTGTCCCGTCCGGGCGGCCGTCCCACTGCAGCGGCCACCGCGGGCCCTTCACGGGCAGGACCGGCTCCCCCGGCGTGGGCACCGGGTAGACCAGGCGCATGCCGTCCGCGGCGGCGTAGACGACGCCCTCGGCGTCCAGTTGGACACGCTCGTCGAACGTCGAGGCCCATGTCGCTCCGAACCAACCGCCGGAGCGGTAGGACGACAGGTGGGTGCGCTCGACGGTCAGGGGCAGGGCGCCCGGCAGCCGCAGGTCCGTCTGCGGCAGCAGCATCGTGCCGGTGGCGACGTCGATCGGGTCCTTGGCGCAGGGGATCTCGGCGGTGGGGCGGGCGGCCGGGGGCAGTTCGACCAGGCCGGGGCGCACGCCCTTGAGGAGGTTGCGGTATCCGCCGGCCAGCTCGGCGCTGCGGCCCAGGGCGCTGACCCCGTTGAACGCGCCCCCGAAGGCGCCGCCGTAGATCATGCCGTCCGTCGCCGCGGCGTTGATCTCGTCCAGGCTGAAGCCGTGCTGCAGACCGGCTGCGATCTTCGCGGGCTGGGCGACCGCCAGGTCGACGGTGACGGCCTCCACCCCGCTGAAGGCGGCCACGACGAGCGTGGTGGCGACGACCTCGGCGACGGTGGCGGAGATGGCGATGCCCACTGTCGCGCCCAGTTCGATGACCGCCGTGGCGGCCGCCGCCGAGGCGGCGGTGCTGAGCCCGAACGTCAGGAAGCCCAGGCCGACGCCCGCAAGGATGACACCGGCCTCGATGCCTATCTTTTGCCACAGCTTGTTGACGGCATCCTCGATGGCGTGGGCGAGCGCTTCCAGGGCATCGGCCATGCCGTGTGCGGAGGCGGCGATGTCGTCGAGCCAGCCCTTGCCGCCCGAGCCGGCGCCCCCGCCCCCGCCCGTGTAGCGGCCCCAGAAGACGCGGAACGCCTCGATGCCCTCGCCCTGGTTGTTGCGGATGAGTGCCTGGGCGGTGTTGTTGGTCGCTCCGCGGACGCCCTCGACGGCCTCCGCGAACTCCTTCCAGGCGGCCGCTGCCTTGCGCAGCTTCCCCGGGTCCCCGTCGGGCCAGTGGAGGCCGAGCTTCTCCAGGACCGCCCTGGCCTCCTCGGCGGCGCTCACCGGCCGCCCTTCGTCCCGGCGTCGCCCGGCTTCGCCTTGGTGAACATCCCGGCGACGAGCGCGTCGTTGTCGACGTGTCCGTCGGCCATGTCGACCAGTGCCTCGTGGATGCTGACCAGGCCCAGCACCAGGGTGCCGGTCGCCTTCTCGATGTCCTTCTGCCGGCGGGGGTACTCGGTGGCGAACTGCTGGACCGCGTCGTCCTTGCCCCAGGGCTCGCCGAGGCCGTCGAGCGTGCCGATCAGTTTGGTGAGCGCCTCGCTGAGCTTTTTGCCCTGTTCGTGGAAGACGGGCGCTGCGGCCTTGATGTCGGCGGTCTTGATGTCCAGGACCTTGCCGTTGCCGGCGTCACTCACGGCCGTGCCTCCCCGCCGAGCGCGCCCGGCTCCCCAACAGTGGTCAAGAACCACTCAGCTTAGAGACCGGCTCGGACAACACTGATCACGGCCCGTCAGGTGACCAGGCCCGCCTCCTTGGCCAGGAGGACCGTCGCAAGGCGGTTGTTGGTGCCGAGCTTGCGGTAGATCCTCTCGAGGTGGCGGTTGACCGTGTGGGGGGACAGGGCGAGGCGGCGGGCGATGGCGGTGGCCGTGAGGCCCTCGGCCAGCAGGCCCAGGACGGTCAGTTCGCGGGGGGTCAGGCCGTGGTCGGCGGTGGTGGACGGGGTGGTGGCGCAGGCTCTGGCACGTAGGCGACGGAGTTCCCTGGTGTGGCGGTCCGCCGTGACGAGGAGGGGGTGGACGCGGGTGACGAATGCGAGGTCGTGGTCGGTGAAGTCGCCGTCGCGGGCGACGACGATCGCGCGCACGGGGGCGGTCTCGGTGGCCATGGGGATGCCCAGCTGCTGGGTGGTGCCGTAGTCGCGGCGAGCCTCGGAGTACCACGGGGAGTGACGCCAGCCGTCGCACAGGTCGCCGACGACCACCGGGCGGCTCTCACCGGCCGCGAGGTACGGGATCAGGGGGTACTGCTGCAGGATCCGGCGCTGGACCATGTCCTCGACATGGCGGCCCATGGCCTCCGGGGCCCAGCCCTCGGCGCGGGCGGCGCCGGTGGTGGGGTCGATGCCGGAGAACGTCACCGTGCCGCAGTCGAGGGATTCCCGCAGGCGATCGGCGATCAGGTGGCCCAGCCGGTCGGGCTCGGGGTGGTCCAGTACGGCGGCGACGAGGTCGAGCATGTGCTCGTAGTCGCGGGCGCGCAGTCGTGGCATGGCCGGTGTCTTCTCCCTCGGCCCCCGCCCGCTGCATGCTACGGGGGCCGGGAGGTCGCCTCAAGCCGGCCCGAAGGGGACCGAGGGCGGGAGACCGACCGGGGCGGGAGGCCGACCGGGGCGGGAGGCCGACCGGGGCCGGAAGGCAACCGGGGCCGCAGAAGGCGACGGGGCCGGAAGGCGACCCGGGCCGTGCCGGCACCGAGTCCCCCGTTTCCCCCGTGGTCGGTGCCGGCACGAGCCCTTGCCGGAAAAGACGATGTCACGGACCGGTGAGCACTGCCATGGGAAGAACTTCCCATGGCAGTACCCGCGCTCAGCCCCAGCGTCCCGTACGCCCCAGCAGCAGGGCCGCCGCCGCGGTGCCGGCCGTGGAGGTGCGCAGGACGCTCGGGCCGAGGCGGTACGGGTGGGCGCCCGCGGCGGCGAAGGCGTCGAGCTCCTCGGGCGAGACGCCGCCCTCGGGGCCGACGACGAGGACGATGTCGCCGGTCTGCGGCAGGTCGGCGGTGGCCAGCGGGGTACTGCCCTCCTCGTGCAGGACGGCGGCGAACGCGGCCCCGGCCAGCAGCTCGGCCACCTGGCGGGTCGTCATGAGGTCGGCGACGTCGGGGAAGCGCAGGCGGCGGGACTGCTTGCCGGCCTCACGGGCGGTGGCCCGCCACTTGCCGAGCGACTTCTGGCCGCGCTCGCCCTTCCACTGGGTGACGCAGCGGGAGGCCGCCCAGGGGACGACCGCGTCGACGCCGGTCTCGGTCATGGTCTCGACGGCGAGTTCGCCCCGGTCGCCCTTGGGGAGGGCCTGGACGACCGTGATGCGCGGCTGCGGCTCCGGTTCGGAGCGTACGGAGGTGACGGCGACGTCGAGGTGGTCCTTGCCCTCGACGGCGGCCACGGTGCCGTGGACACCGTTGCCCTGACCATCCGTCAGGACAATCTCCTCGCCCACGCGAAGCCGGCGCACCGAGACCGCGTGGCGGCCCTCGGGGCCGTCCAGCGGGAAGACGGTGCCGGGGAAGACGCCCGTGAGGGCGTCCTCCTCGACCAGGAAGACCGGCGCTGTCATGACCTACTCGCTCTCTCGTGTTGCTCTCAGTTCCGCGGCCAGCACGGCGACCAGCTCCGCCGCCGGCAGGGTGCGCGCCAGGCGGTGGCCCTGGCCGGCCCACAGGTTCAGGGCCCCGGCGTCGCCGGCGGCGGCCGCCGCCCTGCGCAGGGGGGAGGTCAGGTGGTGGACCTGGGGGTACGCGGCGGGGGCGGCCGGGCCGTGCTCCCGAAGGAAACGGTTCACCAGGCCCCGGGCGGGACGACCCGAGAAGGCGCGGGTCAACTCGGTGCCGGGGAAGGCCGGGTCCGTCAGCGCGCTCTTGTGCACGGGGTGCGCCCCCGACTCCGGGCACGGCAGGAACGCCGTACCGAGCTGCGCGGCGCACGCCCCCGCGGCAAGGACGGCGGCGATCTGGCCGCCGCGCATCAGGCCGCCGGCGGCCAGGACGGGCAGCGGCACGCTCTCGCGGACCTCGGCGAGCAGGGCGAGCAGCCCGGTGCCGGCACCTGGGCGGTCCGCGTGCACGTCGTCGTGGTGGGTGCCCTGGTGGCCACCGGCCTCGACGCCCTGGACGCACACCGCGTCCGCGCCAACGCGGTGTGCGGCGCGCGCCTCGGCGGCGGAGGTGACGGTGACGACGGTGGCCGTACCGACCGCGGCGAGCGCGTCCACCGCCGTACGGGAGGGGCACCCGAAAGTGAACGAGACGACGGCGACGGGGTCGTCGAGGAGGGCGGCGAGCTTGGCGTCGTAGCCGTCGTCGGTCGCCCCGTCCGGGTCGCCGAGCGCGACGCCGTACGCGGCGGCCTCGGGCGCGATGCGGCGCGCGTACGCGGCGACGGCCCCGGGATCGGCGGCGGGCGGCTGCGGCAGGAAGAGGTTCACGCCGAAGGGGCGGGAGGTCAGGGCGCGCAGCTGCCGGATCTCCTCGCGGAGGGCGCCCGGGGTCTTGTAGCCGGCGGCGAGGAAGCCGAGGCCACCGGCGTCGCAGACGGCCGCGGCGAGGGCGGGGGTGGAGGCTCCGCCCGCCATGGGGGCCTGCACGATCGGATGCTCGAGCTGCGCGAACAGTGCGGTCACTCCGGTCGAGGGGGGCATGACCTCATCGTGTCACAAGGCGGGCGGGGTCCCAGGCCCCCGGAGCGCCAGGGGTCCATGTGCTGGAGGGGCCGCCCCAACGGGCGGCCCCTCCAGCACATCAGCTACGGGCTACCGCCCGTTGAACGCATCCTTCAGCCGCGAGAACAGCCCCTGCTGCCCCGGCTTGCTGTGCCTGCCCGGGGGACGACCCCCGGACCCCCGGCCGTGCGCCTACCGCCCGTTGAACGCATCCTTCAGCCGCGAGAACAGCCCCTGCTGCCCCGGCTTGAACTCGCCCGTCGGGCGCTCCTCGCCGCGGATCTTGGCCAGCTGGCGCAGCAGCTCCTCCTGCTGCGGGTCCAGCTTGCTCGGGGTCGTGACCTCGACGTGGACGATCAGGTCGCCCCGGCCGCCGCCGCGCAGGTGGGTGACGCCGCGGCCGTGCAGCGGGATCGACTGGCCGGACTGGGTGCCCGGGCGGATGTCGATCTCCTCGACGCCGTCGAGGGTCTCCAGCGGCACCTTCGTGCCGAGTGCGGCCGCCGTCATGGGGATGGTGACCGTGCAGTGCAGGTCGTCGCCGCGGCGCTGGAAGACCGGGTGGCGGGTCTCGTGGATCTCCACGTACAGATCGCCGGCCGGGCCGCCGCCGGGGCCGACCTCGCCCTCGCCGGCGAGCTGGATGCGGGTGCCGTTGTCGACACCGGCCGGGATCTTCACCGTCAGCGTGCGGCGCGAGCGGACGCGGCCGTCGCCGGCGCACTCCGGGCACGGGGTGGGCACGACCGTGCCGAAGCCCTGGCACTGCGGGCAGGGGCGGGAGGTCATGACCTGGCCCAGGAAGGACCGGGTGACCTGCGAGACCTCGCCGCGGCCGCGGCACATGTCACAGGTCTGGGCGGAGGTGCCGGGGGCCGCGCCCTCGCCGCTGCAGGTGGTGCAGACGACGGCGGTGTCGACCTGGATCTCCTTGGTGGTGCCGAAGGCGGCCTCGGTGAGGCTGACCTCCAGGCGGATCATGGCGTCCTGGCCGCGGCGGGTGCGCGAGCGCGGTCCGCGCTGCGACGCCTGGCCGAAGAAGGCGTCCATGATGTCGGAGAAGTTGCCGAAGCCCGCGCCGAAGCCGGCGCCGGCGCCCGCGCCGCCCGAGGAGGACAGCGGGTCGCCGCCGAGGTCGTAGACCTGCTTCTTCTGCGGGTCGGAGAGCACCTCGTAGGCGGCGTTGATCTCCTTGAACCGCTCCTGCGTCTTGGGATCCGGATTGACGTCCGGGTGCAGCTCGCGCGCGAGGCGGCGGAAGGCCTTCTTGATCTCGTCCTGCGAGGCGTCACGCCGTACGCCCAGGACCGCGTAGTAGTCCGTGGCCACTTACGACTCCGCCAGGATCTGTCCGACGTAACGTGCCACTGCGCGTACCGCTCCCATCGTTCCGGGGTAGTCCATGCGGGTCGGTCCGACCACGCCGAGTTTGGCGACGGCCTCGTCGCCCGAACCGTAGCCGACGGCGACCACCGATGTGGAGTTCAGCCCTTCATGGGCGTTCTCATGACCGATGCGCACGGTCATCTCCGTGTCCTTGGTCTCACCGAGCAGCTTGAGCAGTACGACCTGCTCCTCCAACGCCTCCAGCACGGGCCGGATCGTCAGCGGAAAATCATGACCGAAACGAGTGAGATTGGCGGTACCGCCGATCATCAGCCGTTCCTCGGTCTCCTCGACCAGTGTCTCCAGCAGAGTCGCGAGAACCGTCGAAACGGTTCCTCGGTCCTCCTGGTCGAAGGACTCGGGCAGGTCCTGCACGAGCGGCGGCACGTCCTTGAAGCGCCGCCCCACGACCCGGCTGTTGAGCCGGGCCCGCAGGTCCGCCAGCGCGGTCTCACCGACGGGCGCAGGGCAGTCGATCATGCGCTGCTCGACCCGGCCGGTGTTGGTGATCAGCACCAGCATGATGCGGGCCGGGGCCAGCGCCAGCAGCTCCACGTGCCGCACGGTCGAACGGCTCAGCGAGGGGTACTGCACCACGGCGACCTGCCGCGTCAGCTGCGCCAGCAGCCGCACCGTGCGCGAGACCACGTCGTCGAGGTCGACCGCGCCGTCCAGGAAACTCTGGATGGCCCGCCGCTCGGGCGTCGACAGGGGCTTGACCTCGGCCAGCTTGTCGACGAAGAGGCGGTAGCCCTTGTCGGTGGGGATGCGGCCGGCGCTCGTGTGCGGCTGGGCGATGAAGCCCTCGTCCTCCAGCGCGGCCATGTCGTTGCGCACGGTGGCCGGGGAGACCCCCAGCTTGTGCCGCTCGGTCAGTGCCTTGGAGCCGACCGGCTCCTCGGTGCCCACATAGTCCTGGACGATGGCGCGCAACACCTCGAGCCTGCGTTCGCTCAGCATCGCGCGCACCTCCAGGATCAGTGGTCCTACCGTCGTACGGGGATCCGCCGGGCCCTTCCGCCCTTGGCACTCAATGGTCACGAGTGCCAGATCCCGTAGGCAAGTGTACGGCCGGGCCCCACGACCGGGGCAAGGGCCGTCCGCGCCCCTTGCCTCCGGACGGGCAACGCTATCGGTCAGCCGCTAGCGTCGCCGTATGGAAACTCACGCGAACGCGGGCGCGGTGGGGGACGGGGCCGGAGCGCGCTGGGAGCACCTCGCGCCGGGTGTCGTACGCCGCAGACTGCCGGGCTGGGACGCGACCGCCGGCGCGGTCGCCGGCAGCGACGGGGTGCTCGTCGTGGACACCGGTTCCTCGCTGCACGAGGGGGTGGAGATCCGGCACGAACTGCAGGAGATCTTCGGCCTGCCCGTGACGCACATCGCACTGACCCACCCGCACTTCGACCACGTCCTGGGCACGGCGGCCTTCTCCGGCGTCCAGGTGTACGCGGCCGTGGGCGCCGCCGAACTCCTCGGCCGCGAACGCAAGGAACTGCGGCACGACGCCGTGCTGCACGGCATGCAGCCGGACCTCGCGGCCGAGGCCGTGGAACTGCTCGTCCTCCCCGGCCACGGCGTCTCCGGACAGGTGGCCCTCGACCTCGGCGGCGGACGCCGGGCGCTGCTGGTCAACATCGGGCCCGGGCACACCGCCCATGACCTGGCGGTGCTGGTGCCCGGGGGCACGGAAGCGCCCGACGTGGTCTTCTGCGGCGACCTCGTCGAGGAGTCCGGCGAACCGCAGGCCGGCGCCGACGCCCTCCCGCAGGCCTGGCCCGCGGCCCTGGACCGGCTGCTGGCCCTGGGCGGCGAGGACGCGGTGTACGTGCCGGGGCACGGTGCCGTGGTCGACGCGGGCTTCGTACGGCGGCAACGGGACGAGTTGCAGGACCGCTTCTCCACTCCGTGATCCGCAATCTTGATCCACAATTGCGGCCATGCGCAGCAGAGAGTACGGACCGGCCGACCTGACCCCGCCATGGAAGCGGAAGGTGCCCGTACCGGAGGTACCGGCCGAGCCCGACCTGGTGGTCGAGGAGGTCACCACCGGGTTCTGCGGGGCGGTGGTGCGGTGCGAGAAGACCGCGCAGGGACCCGTGGTCACGCTGGAGGACCGCTTCGGCAAGTGCCGGGCCTTCCCCATGGAACCGCGCGGCTTCCTGCTGGAGGGGCGCGTCGTCACGCTCGTACGCCCCGCTGCCGCCGCCCCGGCCGCGCCCTTGCGCACCGCGTCCGGCTCCCTCGCCGTCCCCGGCGCCCGGGCGCGCGTCGCACGCGCCGGGCGCATCTACGTCGAGGGCCGGCACGACGCGGAACTCGTCGAACGGGTCTGGGGCGACGACCTGCGCATCGAGGGCGTGGTCGTGGAGTACCTGGAGGGCATCGACGACCTGCCCGACGTCGTACGGTCCTTCGACCCCGGCCCCGACGCGCGACTGGGCGTGCTGGTCGACCACCTGGTGCCCGGCACGAAGGAATCCCGGATCGCGGCGTCCGTGACGGGCGAGCACGTGCTGGTGGTGGGGCACCCGTACATCGACGTGTGGGAGGCGGTGAAGCCGGCGTCGGTGGGGATCGCGGGGTGGCCGCGGGTGCCGCGCGGGCAGGACTGGAAGACGGGGGTGTGCGAGGCGCTGGGATGGCCCGCGAACACGGGTGCTGCGTGGCAGCGGATCCTTGCCTCGGTGCGCTCGTACAAGGACCTGGAGCCGGCGCTGCTGGGGCAGGTGGAGCAATTGATCGACTTCGTGACGGTGGGCGGGTAGGCGCCTGCGGCGGGCTCGCCCCCAGCCCCACCCACTCCCCGTCTCCCAGCGGGGCGGCGCCCCTAGGCCGTGTCCGGCGGATCGTGCGGTGCCCCGTAGGGGCGCGGGGAACTGCGCGACAAGCCACGACGCGCCCGCAGATTTGCCCGGACCCCCGTGGTGGCGTGTCGGCTGCGGGCCGTCGCCGGCTGATCGCGCCCACGCGGCGCAGCCGCAGATCGACACCGCCCCGCGCCCCTTCGGGGCGCCGTGGTGGCGCGTGACGAAGATCCGCCGGACACGCCCCAGCGCCCCCGGGAGACGGCGCTCAGTCCACCAGGTCCCGCACCACCGCGTCCGCCAGCAGGCGCCCGCGCAGCGTCAGTGCCGCCCGACCCGACGCGTACGCGTCGGCCCGCAGGAGGCCGTCCGCCAGGGCGCGCCGGGCTGCCGCCGTGCCGGCCGGGCGCAGGAGGGACAGCGGGCAGCCCTCCTCCAGCCGCAGCTCCAGCAGGACGCGTTCGACGCGGCGGTCCTCGTCGGTGAGGATTTCGCGGCCGGCGCCCGGTGAGCGGCCCTCGGTCAGGGCCTGGGCGTAGGCGCCGGGGTGCTTGACGTTCCACCAGCGCACGCCGCCGACGTGGGAGTGGGCTCCGGGGCCGGCGCCCCACCAGTCGGCGCCGCGCCAGTAGAGCTCGTTGTGGCGGCAGCGGGCGGCTTCGGTGGTGGCCCAGTTGGAGACCTCGTACCAGGCGTAGCCGGCGGCGGAGAGGGTCTCGTCGGCGATGAGGTAGCGGTCGGCGTGCACGTCGTCGTCGGTCATGGGCACCTCGCCGCGGCGGATGCGCCGGGCGAGCTGGGTGCCTTCCTCGACGATGAGGGCGTAGGCGGAGACGTGGTCGGGGGCGGCGCCGAGGACGGCGTCGAGGGAGGCCCGCCAGTCGTCGTCGCTCTCTCCGGGGGTGCCGTAGATCAGGTCGAGGTTGATGTGGTCGAAGCCGGCTTCCCGGGCCTCGGCGACGCATGCCTCGGGGCGGCCGGGGGTGTGGGTGCGGTCGAGGATCTTCAGGACGTGCTGCCGGGCGCTCTGCATGCCGAAGGAGATGCGGTTGAAGCCGGCGGCGCGCAGTTCGTCGAGGTAGCGGGGGTCGACGGATTCGGGGTTGGCCTCGGTGGTGACCTCGGCGTTCTCGGCGAGGCCGAATTCGTCGCGGAGTGCGGCGAGCATGCGGCCGAGGTCGGCGGCGGGCAGCAGGGTGGGGGTGCCGCCGCCGACGAAGACCGTCTCGACCGGGCGCGGGTCGTCGCCGAGCACCTTGCGGGCGAGGCGGATCTCGTCGGCGACGGTCTCGGCGTAGGTGTCGCGGGAGGCGAGCGCGCCGCCGGAGCCGCGCAGCTCACTGGCGGTGTAGGTGTTGAAGTCGCAGTACCCGCAGCGCGTGGCGCAGTAGGGGACGTGCAGGTAGAAGCCGAGGGGCCGCTGCCCGGAGCCGGCGAGGGCGTGGGGGGGCAGTGCCCCGTCCTCGGGCATGGGCTCGCCGTCAGGCAGTACGGAAGGCATGGGGTCCATTGTCCGTCATGCCGGGGGTTACTCGGCTCGGAGCACCAGCAGGGCGAGGTCGTCGTCGGGAGGGGTGGGGGCGAAGGCGTGGACGGCGTCGCGGATGCGCCGGGCGACGCCTTCGGCGGTCAGGCCGGTGCAGGCGGTGAGGGTGGCGGCCAGGCCGTCGGCGTCGTCGAAGAGGCGGTTGCCGGCCTTGCGCTCGGTGACGCCGTCGGTGACGCACAGCAGGGTGTCGCCGGCGGCCATGTCGAAGGTCTGGCTGCTGTAGGCGACCTCCTCGACGACGCCGAGCAGTATCTGCGGGGCGCCCACGGCCCGTACGGAGCCGTCGGGGCGCAGCAGCAGGGGGAGGGGGTGGCCGGCGCTGGCGAGGGTGCAGCGGACGCCGGAGCCGCCGTCGGTGCGGGGCACGAGCTGCCCGTGGAGGAGGGAGAGGAAGCGGGGGGCGGGGCCGGGGGCGTCCTCGGCGGCCTCCTCGGCGAGCATGCGGTTGAGGCGGGTGAGCACGTCGGCGACGCCGTAGCCCTCCTTGGCCAGCAGGCGCAGCCAGGGGCGGACGAGGCCGGTGGTGACGGCCGCTTCGGGGCCGCTGCCGCAGACGTCGCCGAGGGCGAAGCACCAGCGGTCGTCGCCGGCGGCGAAGACGTCGTAGAAGTCGCCGCCGGCGGCGGTATCGCCGCAGGGTTCGTAGACGACGGCCTTGTCGATGCCGGGGATGTGGGCGACGCCGCGGGGCAGCAGGCCGCGCTGGAGGATGGTGCTGATGGTGGCCTGGCGGGTGTACTGCCGGGCGGAGGCGAGGGCCTGGGCGAGGCGGCGGGCGAAGTCCTCGGTGAGGCCGGTGACGTCGTCGCCGAGGCCGGGGCCGGCGGGGCGGCCGAGCAGGAGGGTGCCCAGGGCCCGGCCGCCGGCGACGAGGCGGCAGGCGAGGGCGGGCCCGGGCGGGGCGCCGGTGGGTGCGGGGCCCGGCGGGTCCTGGCGGTAGGGCCAGGGGGCGGGCCGGCCGGTGGCGGGCAGCAGGGGCGGGGCGTGCAGGAGGGCGGCGCGCAGGGGCTCGGTGCGGCGTTCGTCGGCGTGCCAGACGCAGGACAGGCGCGGGGCGGGGTGGATCGTGCCGGGGGTGGACTCGGCGTCGAGCCACACGGCGCACCAGTCGGCGAGCCGGGGGACGGCGAGCTGGGCGGCCAGCGAGGCGACGGTGTCCTCGTCGAACTGGCCGGCGAGCAGCTCGGAGGCCTCGGCGAGGAAGGACAGGGCGCGGTGGCGGCCGGTGTCGGCGGCCGGCCGGGCGGGGGGCTCGGGGCAGGAGCCGGGGCCGAGGTTCTCGGCGACGCGCAGGTCGCGCAGGAGCGCCTGGTCGGAGAGGGCGGGCGGTTCGCCGGCGCGGTCGGGGCGGCTGGTGGGCAGGTGGAACCACACCGTCTTGTCGGTGCGGCGGTAGGCGGTGCCCCAGGTCTCGGCGAGCTCGGCGACCAGACGCAGGCCGCGGCCGCAGTGGGCGGGGCCGTCGCGCTCGCCGGGGGCGGGGCGGCGGGCGCGGAACTCGCGGGTGGGGTGGTGGTCGGTGACCTCCACGACGAGGCTGCCGCCGCGGGCCGGGTCGAGGCGGCATTCGAGGTCGACGGAGGTGCCGGCGTGCACCACGGCGTTGGTGACGAGCTCGCTGACCAGCAGCGTGGCGTCGTAGGTGACGACGTCGTGGGCGTTCCAGCCGGCGAGCACGGTGCGCACGAAGCGGCGGGCGGCGGAGGGCGCGCGGGCGTCGCCGGGCAGGCTGGTGCGGGCGGTGGCCGACTCGCCCGTGCAGCCGCCGGTGGCCTGCGCGCCCGCTCTGCGGGAGGGTGCGCGGGCAACCGGCGCGCCGTTTCCGGACGTTGGCGATGTCCTCACGGGTGACGCTCCTGACCGCTTACGGCATAGTGCGGGATTCACCATCGCCAGGGTGACAGACGGGCGGTGTCCAGGTGCGCCGAGTTGGGCAAGTGGACGCTTTGGGAGTACGGCGGGCATGGGGCGCGAAGGACGGGGCAGGAGCCGCCGTCCGGGCCTCTCACGCCTCCCGTGCCCCTGCGTACATCTCCTCGATCAGGTCCTTGTACGTGCGCTCGACGACCGGCCGCTTGAGCTTGAGGCTGGGGGTGAGTTCGCCGTGCTCGACGTCCAGTTCGCGCGGCAGCAGACGGAACTTCTTGATCGTCTGCCAGCGCTGCAGGCCCTCGTTGAGCCGCTGCACGTAGCCCTCGACCATGGCGTACGTCTCGGGGGCGGCGACCACCTCGGCGTACGGCTTGCCGGCCAGGCCGTGGCCCTCGGCCCAGTCGAGGAGGGCGGGGCCGTCGAGGGCGATGAGGGCGGTGCAGTAGTTCCGGTCGGCGCCGTGCACGAGGATGCTGGAGACGAACGGGCACACGGCCTTGAAGCGGCCCTCGATCTCGGCGGGCGCGACGTACTTGCCGCCGGAGGTCTTGATGAGGTCCTTCTTGCGGTCGGTGATGCGCAGGTAGCCGTCCGGGGAGAGTTCGCCGATGTCGCCGGTGTGGAACCAGCCGTCGGGCTCCAGCACCTCCGCGGTCTTCTCCGGCTGGCGGTGGTAGCCCTCCATGACGCCGGGGCCGCGCAGCAGGATCTCGCCGTCGTCGGCGATGCGCACCTCGGTGCCCGGCAGGGGCTTGCCGACGGTGCCGGTGCGGTAGGCCTCGCCGGGGTTGACGAGGTTGGCGGCGCTGGTCTCGGTCAGGCCGTAGCCCTCCAGGATGTGGATGCCGGCGCCGGCGAAGAAGTAGCCGATGTCGGGGGCGAGGGCGGAGGCGCCGGAGACGCAGGCGCGCAGCCGGCCGCCGAACGCCTCGCGGATCTTGGCGTAGACGAGGGCGTCGGCGACGCGGTGCTTGGCGGCGAGGGCGAAGGGGACGGCCTTGCTGCCGGTGCGGCGGTAGTTGTCCTGGGAGACCTTGGCGTACTCGCGGGCGACGTCGGCGGCCCAGCGGAAGATCTTGTACTTGGCGCCGCCGCCGGCGCGGGCCTTGGCGGCGACGCCGTTGTAGACCTTCTCGAAGATGCGCGGGACGGCGGCCATGTAGGTGGGCCGCACGACCGGCAGGTTCTCCACGATCTTGTCGATGCGGCCGTCGACGGCGGTGATGTGCCCGACGGCGATGTGGCCGGTGGTGAGCACCTTGCCGAAGACGTGGGCGAGCGGCAGCCACAGGTACTGCACGTCCTGCGGTTGCACCAGCTCGGTGGCCTCGATCGCCCGGGACATGTACGACCAGGCGTCGTGCCGCAGCCGTACGCCCTTGGGGCGGCCGGTGGTGCCGGAGGTGTAGATGAGGGTGGCCAGCTGCTCGGGGCGCAGGGCCTCGATGCGCTCGCGGACGGCCTGCGGGCGGCGTTCGAGCAGGGCGGTGCCGCGCTTCTCGAGGTCGGCGAGGGAGAGGACCCAGCCCCCGGGGTCGCCCTCGGCGGGGGTGGCGTCGGCGGCGTCGATCACCACGACGTGGGCGAGGCCGGGCAGCTCGGCGCGGCGCAGTCGGGCCTTGGCGAGCTGGGCGGCGTCCTCGGCGATCAGGATGCGGCACTCGGCGTCGGAGAGCATGAAGGCGGTCTCGTCGGCGTCGGTGCTGGGGTAGACGGGGGTGGTGGCGGCGCCGGCGCACATGATGCCGAGGTCGGCCAGGATCCACTCGACGCGGGTGGCGCAGGCCAGGGCGACGCGCTCCTCGGGGAGGATGCCGAGGTCGACGAGGCCGGCGGCGACGGCGAAGACGCGGTCGGCGGCCTGGCGCCAGGTCAGGGAGGCCCAGGTGTCGGGCCCCTCCCCGGCGGCGGGTACGGGGTAGCGGTAGGCCTCCGCGTCGGGGGTGGCCTCGACCCGGTCGAGGAAGAGGGTCGCCACGGAGGGCGGCCGGTTCTCGATCAAAGCCTGCGTCTCGGTCACGGCATCCTCCGGGGCCCGCCTCGTTGCTGGTGACTCGCGAGTAACCTTCGAGCAGTGATCAGGGTAGGCCGGAAGAGCCCGTCGCGTAAGAGTGCGGAACCGGCTGATCAAGGGCCGGTCGGCGGAGGTTTTGCGCAGACCCGGCGATAGTCCGCGCCGCGGGCGTGGTGATGCCGCCGTGCCCCGGCCGGGAACCCGGCCGGGGCACGCGCTGTCACTTCTTGCCCTTGTCACCCTCGTCGCTGGAGAGCACCGCGATGAAGGCGTCCTGCGGCACCTCGACGCTGCCGACCATCTTCATCCGCTTCTTGCCTTCCTTCTGCTTCTCCAGCAGCTTCCGCTTGCGGGAGATGTCACCGCCGTAGCACTTGGCGAGGACGTCCTTGCGGATGGCGCGGATGGTCTCGCGGGCGATGACGCGGGAGCCGATGGCCGCCTGGACCGGCACCTCGAAGGCCTGCCTCGGGATGAGCTCCTTGAGCTTGGCGACCAGCCGCACGCCGTACGCGTAGGCCTTGTCCTTGTGCGTGATGGCGGAGAAGGCGTCGACCTTGTCGCCGTGCAGCAGGATGTCGACCTTGACCAGCTCGCTGGTCTGCTCGCCGGTGGGCTCGTAGTCCAGGGAGGCGTAGCCGCGGGTCTTGGACTTCAGCTGGTCGAAGAAGTCGAAGACGACCTCGGCGAGCGGCAGGGTGTAGCGGATCTCGACGCGGTCCTCGGAGAGGTAGTCCATGCCGAGCAGCACACCGCGGCGGTTCTGGCACAGCTCCATGATCGAGCCGATGAACTCGCTGGGGGCCAGGACGGTGGCCCGCACCACCGGCTCGTACACCTCGGCGATCTTGCCGGTGGGGAACTCGGAGGGGTTCGTCACCGTGTGCTCGGCGCCGTCCTCCATGATCACTCGGTAGACCACGTTGGGCGCGGTGGCGATCAGCTCCAGGCCGAACTCGCGCTCCAGGCGCTCGCGGATGACCTCCAGGTGCAGCAGGCCGAGGAAGCCCACGCGGAAGCCGAAGCCCAGGGCGGCCGAGGTCTCCGGCTCGTACACCAGTGCGGCATCGTTGAGCTGGAGCTTGTCGAGGGCGTCGCGCAGCTCGGGGTAGTCCGAGCCGTCCAGCGGGTACAGGCCGGAGAACACCATCGGCTTGGGGTCCTTGTAGCCGCCCAGCGCCTCGGTGGCACCACCGTGCAGCTGGGTGATGGTGTCGCCGACCTTGGACTGGCGCACGTCCTTCACGCCGGTGATCAGGTAGCCCACCTCGCCGACGGACAGACCGTCGGCCGGGACCATCTCCGGCGAGTTGGTGCCGATCTCCAGCAGCTCGTGGGCGGCGCCGGTCGACATCATCTTGATGCGCTCGCGCTTGCTCAGCGTGCCGTCGACGACCTTCACGTACGTCACCACGCCGCGGTAGGCGTCGTAGACCGAGTCGAAGATCATCGCGCGGGCGGGCGCGTCCTTGACGCCCACCGGGGCCGGGACGGTCGCGACGACGCGGTCGAGCAGCGCCTCGACACCCATGCCGGTCTTGGCCGACACGCGCAGCACGTCCTCCGGCTCGCAGCCGACGAGGTTGGCCAGCTCCGCGGCGAACTTCTCCGGCTGGGCGGCGGGCAGGTCGATCTTGTTGAGGACCGGGATGATCGTGAGGTCGTTCTCCATCGCCAGGTAGAGGTTGGCGAGAGTCTGCGCCTCGATGCCCTGGGCGGCGTCCACCAGCAGGATGCAGCCCTCGCACGCGGCCAGGGAGCGGGAGACCTCGTAGGTGAAGTCGACGTGGCCCGGGGTGTCGATCATGTTCAGGATGTGGGTGGCACCCGCACCCTCGCCCTCGGTGGGCGCCCAGGGCAGACGGACCGCCTGGGACTTGATCGTGATGCCGCGCTCGCGCTCGATGTCCATCCGGTCGAGGTACTGCGCACGCATCTGCCGCTGGTCGACCACACCGGTCAGCTGGAGCATCCGGTCGGCGAGCGTCGACTTGCCATGGTCGATGTGCGCGATGATGCAGAAGTTACGGATCAGAGCCGGGTCGGTACGGCTCGGCTCTGGCACGTTGGTAGGGGTCGCGGGCACGCAGGATCCATTCGGTGACTTCGGCGTGTGAACGCCAGTCTCGGCGGGAGTCGGATATACGACGCCTCCATGGTCCCATGACCGGCGGGCTCGGTCCGGTTTGGGACGCCGACGCGCGTACTGGTAGCCTGGCTCACTGTGTCTTGTCGTGCCCTCTCATCACGCACACGGCACATGATCGAAATCCAACGAACCTGAAAAGGCTCTTTCGTGGCGAACATCAAGTCCCAGATGAAGCGGAACAAGACCAACGAGAAGGCGCGCCTGCGTAACAAGGCCGTCAAGTCCTCGGTCAAGACCGCTGTCCGCGCGGCCCGCGAGGCCGTCGTCGCCGGCGACGCCGAGAAGGCTGTTGCCGCCGTCCGCCTGGCCAGCAAGAAGCTGGACAAGGCCGCGAGCAAGGGCGTCATCCACAAGAACGCCGCCGCCAACAAGAAGTCGGCGCTGGCCAAGCTCGTCTCCGCCAAGTAAGGCCGGACGACACAATCTGATCGCCGGCTACGGACTCGAGCGGACCCTCTCAACCGCTCCGGACCCGGCACCCCCGCCGCACGCGGCCGTTCGCCACGCGGGTGCGGCACGAGCCTCTTGAGGCTCATCGATCCACCCCGGAGGCCCGGTGCCGCCCTTTCCCCAGGGCCGGCACCGGGCCTCCGGGCGTTTCTCTCGCCGATAGGGCCTGTTGCCGGTACGGCCGTCGGTGGGGTCTCTGTCGCCGGTACGGCCGTCGGTGGGGTCTGTCGCCCGTACGGCCGTCAGTAGGGTCTGCCGCCGATACGGCAGTCAGTAGGGTCTGCCGCCCGTACGGCCGTCAGTAGGGTCTGTCGCCGGTACGGCGCGAACGCTGCGGGTCAGCGGCCACCGCTGCGGGCGGCCCGGGCCACGGCGACCACGGCACGCTCCAGGGCGTACTCCGGGTCGTCGCCGCCGCCCTTCACCCCGGCATCCGCCTCGGCGACGGCGCGCAGCGCCGCGGCGACGCCGTCCGCGGACCAGCCGCGCATCTGCTGGCGCACGCGGTCGATCTTCCAGGGGGGCATGCCCAGCTCCCGGGCCAGATCCGCCGGCCGGGCCCCGCGGGGAGCCGAGGCCAGCTTGCCGATGGAGCGGACGCCCTGCGCCAGGGCACTGGTGATCAGCACGGGGGCGACGCCCGTCGCCATGGCCCAGCGCAGCGCCTCCAGCGCCTCGGCCGCCCTGCCCTCCACGGCCCGGTCGGCGACCGTGAAGCTCGACGCCTCCGCCCGGCCGGTGTAGTAGCGGGCGACCACGGCCGCGTCGATGGCGCCCTCGATGTCCGCGACGAGCTGGGAGCAGGCGCTCGCCAGCTCCCGCAGGTCGCTGCCGATCGCATCCACCAGCGCCTGGCAGGCCTCCGGCGTCGCCGAGCGGCCCACCGCGCGGAACTCGCCGCGGACGAACGCCAGCCGGTCGGCCGGCTTGGTCATCTTGGGGCAGGCGACCTCGCGCGCCCCCGCCTTGCGGGCCGCGTCCAGCAGGCCCTTGCCCTTGGCCCCGCCGGCGTGCAGCAGGACGAGGGTGATCTCCTCGGCGGGCGCGGTCAGATAGCCCTTGACGTCCTTGATCGTGTCCGCCGACAGGTCCTGCGCGTTGCGGACGATCACGACCTTGCGCTCGGCGAACAGCGACGGACTGGTCAGCTCGGCCAGCGTCCCCGGCTGGAGCGCATCGGGGGTCAGATCCCGGACGTCGGTGTCGGCGTCGGCCGCCCGGGCGGCCGCGACCACCTCCTGCACGGCGCGGTCGAGGAGGAGATCCTCCTGCCCCACGGCGAGCGTGACGGGGGCGAGCAGGTCGTCGGGTGCAGTCTTCCTGGCCATCGGGAACAGCATCCCATGCCCCAGTGACAGACCCCCTCGTACGCCCGTGATCCCATGCCGCACAATGGGCGGGTGACCAGCGCTTCCTCCTATATCTCCACTTCATCAGAACCCGTCCGGCACCTGCTCGTGCTGCCCGACCGCGACGCCGCCGAGGAGGCCGCGGACGAGGCCGGCCGGCGCTTCGGCCTCGACGAGGACCCCCGGGTCGTGCGCGAGGCGCTCGCCGGCGAGGACGACGCCGAGGACGCCCAGTGGCTGGTGGTCCTCGAGGACCCCGACGGCGACCTCGACGTCGCCGCCCTGCGTGAACTCGCCGACGAGTACGACGGCTGGCTCGAGGTCGAGTGACGCGTCGCGTCACGCGATGAGGCACCACGCGCCCCGTAAGGGGCGCGGGGAACTGCGCGACAAGCCACGACGCGGCCGCAGATTGCCCGGCCCCCCGGCGTGGCACGTCGGCTGCGGGCCGTCGCCGGCTGATCACGCCGGCGGCAGCCGCACATCGACAACGCCCCGCGCCCCTACGGGGCGCTAGGCCAGGGGGCGCACCTGCGGTATCCGCTCCAGCTCTATGCCGAAGTGCTCCCGGTAGGCGGGCAGCACCTCCTGGTCGGTCAGCGTCCTCTCCTCCCGGCCGCCGGGGCCGGAGGTGATCAACGTCCGGCCGGCGAGGGTGATCCGCCCGCCGGAACCGGTCGGCCGGGAGCACAGCACCGACCGGGTGAACAGCGACTGTGGCGACGTACGGTGCCACCAGCTGCCGCCCTCGAAGTCGGCCAGCTCCCGCGGCCGCCGCTCCAGTCGGTACTGCACCTCCCCGTTCCTGATGACGTCCAGGTCACCCTCCTGCGTCTCCACGATCCGGAACACCCCCGACGGGTCCGCCTGCTCGCCGCGCTCGTCCAGGCGCAGCGGCACCTGGCTGTTGCGGCCGAAGCCGACGTCCACCAGGAACGACTCCCCCGCCCCCTCCTCCCCTTCCTTCTCGTTGCCCTCGATGTCCACCTGCAGGGCCATGTGGTCGAAGGGAATGCCGAGGCGTCCCTCCGGGCCCGACACCCGGCCCGCGAGCAGGCTCACCCGGTAGCCGAGCGCCGTCAGCAGTTCGGCGAAGGCACCGTTGAGCTCGTAGCAGAAGCCGCCCCGCGCCCGCCGCACCACCTTGTCGACCAGGGCCGCGCCCTCCAGGGCGATCTCCTCTCCCAGGTGGATGGAGAGGTTCTCGAAGGGCACCGTGATCACGTGGCGCAGGTGCAGCTCACGCAGCGCCCCGAGGGTGGGGGCGACCGGGCGGCGAGCCCCGATGCGTTCGAGGTAGGCGTCGGTATCCGTTGTCTGCATGGCAGTTGTGTGCATGGCAGCTTTCTATCCCCCGTCAGGAACGGCCCACTGCCCGGGGCCCGGCGCCGCCGGCGTACGCGGCCGCTCGTCACCGCCGTCGCCGGGCCGGTGACCGCGAGGGCCCCGTCGGTGTCGGTGCGCAGGACGACCGTGCCGCGCTCGCGCAGCGCCCGCACCGTGCGGTCGGCCGGGTGCCCGTACGGGTTGCCGGTGCCCACCGAGATCAGGGCCAGGCGCGGGGCGAGCCCGGCAAGGAGGCGGAGGTCCTGGTGGGCGGAGCCGTGGTGGGCCACTTTGACGACGTCCACGGGCGGCAGGCCGGGGTGGGTCTCCCACAGCTCCTGCTGCGCGGGCGGCTCCAGGTCGCCCAGCAACAGGAGCGTGAGCCCGGAGCTGCGGACGAGCAGCACGACGCTGGCGTCGTTGGGGCCGTCCTCGGCCACGGCGGACGTCCCGGCGGCCGGTGGCCACAGCACCTCCCAGGACAGCTCTCCCCAGCGGCGCCGCTCCCCCGGCACCGCCTCGACGACGGGCACCCGGGCCCGGGCGGCCTCGCGGGCGACGAAGGCCGCCCGCCCCGGCGGGTCGGCGAAGGCCGTGGTCTCGACGGCTCCCACCGCCCGCCCGTGCAGCACCCCGGGCAGGCCGTCCACGTGGTCGGCGTGGAAGTGGGTCAGCAGCAGGAGCGGCACGGTGTCGACGTCCAGCTCCCGCAGGCAGCGGTCGACGGCCTGCGGCTCGGGGCCGGCGTCGACGACGACGGCCGTGTGCGGGCCGGCGGCCAGGGCGAGTGCGTCGCCCTGGCCCACGTCGCAGGCCACCAGCCGCCAGCCGGGCGGCGGCCAGCCGGTGACCGCCCTCTGCAGCGGGGCGGGGCGCAGGACGGCGAGCAGGAGCAGCAGTGCGCAGGCCGCGCAGGCCCAGGGCCGCCGGAGCAGTCGGGGCGCCAGCAGCACCGCGGCGGCCGTCACCGCAGCCAGCGCGAGGGCACCGGCCAACCCGCCCGGCCACGGCACCCCGGCGCCCGGCAGCCCGGCCCCCGTCCGGGCCACGGCGGCCGTCCACAGCACCGGCCAGCCGGCCAGGCGGGCGAGCTGCTCGGCGACCGGCATGGCCAGCGGGGCGGTGGCCAGTGCGGCGAAGCCCAGGACGGTGGCCGGGGCGACCGCCGGCTCGGCCAGCAGGTTGCAGGGCACCGCCACCAGGCTCACCCGGGTCGCCAGGACGGCCAGCACGGGGGCGCACACGGCCTGGGCGGCGCCCGCCGCCGCGAGGGCCTCGGCGATCCGGGGCGGCACGCCGCGGCGCCGCAGGGCGCCGCTCCAGCGCGGGGCGAGGGTGAGCAGGGCGCCGGTGGCCAGCACGGAGAGCAGGAAGCCGTAGTCGCGGGCGAGCCAGGGGTCGTACAGCACCAGCAGCACGACCGCCGCGGCCAGGGCCGGGAGCAGGCTGCGTCTGCGGCCCGTGGCGAGGGCGAGCAGGGTGATCAGGCCGCAGGCGGCGGCCCGCAGCACGCTCGGGCCCGGGCGGCAGACGAGCACGAAGCCGAGCACGAGCCCGCCGCCCAGCACCGCGGTCGGCCGCAGCGGAATCCCCAGCCGGCCCGCGAGCCCGCGGCGCTCGGCGCGGGCGGCGAGGTGGGACGGTCCGGTCAGGAGCACCAGGAGGACGGCGAGGTTGCCCCCGGAGACCGCCAGAAGGTGCGTCAGATCCGTGGCCCGGAAGGCCTCGTCCAGCTCGGTCGGCACGCGTGAGGTGTCGCCGACGACCAGGCCCGGCAGCAGGGCGCGGGCGTCCGGGGCCAGCCCGTCCGACGCCGTGCGCAGGCCCGCCCTCAGCCGGCCCGCGAACCGCTGGGCGGCGGACGGCCCGACCAGGACCTGCGGCGGCCCGTCGCCCCTGACCCGCAGAACGGCCGCGATGCGGTCGCCCTCCCGGGAGGGCGGCGCGAGCCGGCCCTCGGCACGCACCCGGGTGGACGGCAGGAGCGCCAGCCATGATTGACGGGCCATCAGCAGGACGCGGGTACGCACGGCCGTCGCGGTGCCCTGTGCGGTGACCACGCGGGTCGCCTCCGCCTCCAGCACCACGGCGGGCGCGGCGTGTGCCGCACCGCGCGCCCGCGGCCGGGTGGCCCGGGGGTCCCCGGTGACGGTCGCCTCGACGGTGACCCGCGCGTACTGCCGCGCCAGTTGCGGCAGCGGCCCGCGCCGCGTCTGTGCGCCCGCCAGCCCGCCCACTGCCGCCCCGGCCGAGGCGCACAGCAGCGCCGCCGCCACCGCTCCGGCCACCGCCGCTGCGCGCGGCCGTCCTGCCGGCACACGCCGGGCCCGGGCGCGCACGGCCAGGACGCGCACGACCAAGGCGAGGCCCCCCGCGGCGACGACGGCGCCCGCGCACATCGCCACGACCACCGGGGCCTCCGCCGTCAGGCAGATCGCCGCCGCGCCCCATGTCGCGAGTGCGGGGACCACCAGGCGCAGGTCGGGCGGCCCCTCGGCGGGCCCGGGTGACCGTGCTTCGCGGTCCGCGGTGGTGCCGGTCACGGCTGGACCAGGGGCTTGAGGTCGGCGAAGCGGCGGGCGCCGATGCCGGTGACGTGCTGGAGGTCGGCGACCGAGCGGAAGCCCCCGTGCTGGTCGCGGTAGTCCACGATGTGCCGGGCCAGGACGGGCCCGACGCCCGGGAGGGCCTCCAGCTGCTCGGCCGTCG
Source organism: Streptomyces sp. NPDC049585 (assembly GCF_040675615.1). NCBI lineage: Bacteria > Bacillati > Actinomycetota > Actinomycetes > Kitasatosporales > Streptomycetaceae > Streptomyces > Streptomyces sp. NPDC049585. Next base: position 173,701 of record NZ_JBFAPE010000006.1, read on the forward strand.
CGGAGTTCAGGCTGACGGGCCCCGCGACGGCACCCGGGGCAGTGCCTGCGGCAGGCCCGCCGGGTTGCGGCACGACGCCTGGGCCGGCGCCCACCAGGATCAGCTCGCCGTCGACCAGCACCCGGGCCCGGTTCAGCCCGGAGGTGTCCGTCCCGGGGCGCACTCCCCCGGCGGCCTCCAGCGCATCCTCCACCCGGGACCCGGCCGGCAGCCGGCGCACCCCGGGCTGCCGCACCTTGCCGGCGACGTCGACCACCACGTCCCGTGCGCCGGGCCCGCCCCGTACGGACGGGGACGGCGGCCCGGCAGACGTCCCTGCGACCGGCCGGGGTGGTGCGGGCCGGTCCGGCGGGGCGGCACCGGCAGCAGGCGCATTCTCCCCCTGCGGCACCCGCTGTGGCGCGTGGACCTCGTGCGGCCGCCCGGACCAGAAGTGGTGCACCGCCAGGCCGACGGCCGCCAGCAGCACGACCGCCAGCGCCGCGAGCGTCTTCGGCTCGATGCCGCACCGCACCTGCAGCCACACCGGCAGCCGGTCGCGCACCGCGCCACGCCAGTCCCGGAGCGGCCGCGCCGGGGCGTTCGTGGGCGAGGCGGCGGTGACCCGGTCACGCAGCGAACCCAGCCCGCGATCCACCGCGGCCGCCGGAGCGGCAACGGACACGGGCGTGGGCTGCGTAGGGGACGCGGGAGCGATTACCGTGCGTGAGCGATCGGCCATGACACGGGACCGTAGCCCGATCACCGGATCGCCGCCGGGCAGCCTCAATTCCGGTGGATAACCGGCCTCTTGAGAGAAACTTGGTCACCCTCACGGGCAACACGACACAACCGCGCTGCCGCCCTACCTCGGTGAGACCACCACACCCAGCAACCCCGGCCCCGTGTGGGCCCCGATCACCGCGCCGACCTCGCTCACGTGCAGCTCCAACAGCCCCGGCACCCGCTCCCGCAGCCGTTCGGCCAGCTCGGCGGCCCGCTCGGGGGCGGCCAGGTGGTGGACGGCGATGTCGGCGGGCGCGGTGCCCGTGCGCTCGACCACGATCTCCTCCAGCCGGGCGATCGCCTTGCCCGCCGTGCGCACCTTCTCCCGCAGTTCGATGCGGCCGCCGTCCAGCTGCAGCAGCGGCTTGACGGCGAGCGCCGAGCCCAGCAGGGCCTGCGCGGCGCCGATGCGGCCGCCGCGCCGCAGGTAGTCGAGGGTGTCCACGTAGAAGTAGGCGGCCGTGCCCTGCGCCCGCTTCTCCGCCGCCGCGACGATCTCGTCGAGCGAACCACCCGCCCGGGCCGTCTCTGCCGCGGCCAGGGCGCAGAAGCCCAGCGCCATCGCGACCATGCCGGTGTCCACGACCCTGACGGGCACGGGCGCCTCCCGCGCCGCGAGCACCGCCGCGTCGTACGTGCCCGAGAACTCCGCCGACAGGTGCAGGGAGACGATGCCGTCCGCGCCGGCCTCGGCGGCCGCGCGATAGGCCGCGGCGAAGTCCTCCGGGGCGGGCCGCGACGTGGTGACGGGCCGGCGCTTGGCGAGGGCCTGGGCCACGGACCGGGCCGAGACCTCGGTGCCCTCCTCCAGCGCCTCGTCGCCCAGGACGACCGTCAGCGGTACGGCGGTGATGCTGTGCCGCTCCATCGCCTGGCGGGGCAGGTAGGCCGTGGAATCGGTGATGATGGCGACGTGGCGGGACATGCCCCGGAGGTTACCCGCCGGGCCGCTCCCGCGGCAGAGCGGCTTCCCCTGCGGGGTCGCGGGGTCGCCTGCGGCTGGGCTCGGGCGATGCTTCCACCGGTCGGTGCGCCTCTCGGTGCGGGCCGCGCACCGTCCCGGCCCTGCCGTGTCCGGCGGATCTTCGTCATGCGCCACCGCGGCGCCCCGTAGGGGCGCGGGGCGGTGTCGATCTGCGGCTGCGCCGCGTGGGCGCGATCGGTCGGCTACGGCCCGCAGCTGACACGCCACCCCGGGGTCCGGGCAATCTGCGGGCACTCGTGGCTTGTCGCGCAGTTCCCCGCGCCCCTTACGGGGCACTGCGTGATCCGCCGGATGCGCCTGGCCGTCGGTGGCCGATCGCGCCCACGCGGCGGCGGGCTGACCGTGGCGGGCGCGGTGGCGCGCCCATGCCCCGGTCGGGGCTCAGGCCGTGTTCTCCCGGCGGCGGACCGCCTTCTCCCAGGAGTACCCCGGCCTCCACCGGTCCTTGCCACCTTCCAGCGCAGCCCGCGCACCGTCCCGGCCCTCCCCGGGCCCGGGTGCCCCGGCCGGCCCCGCACCGGCGGCCCCCGAGGCTCCGTTCTCCGACGCCTCCTCCCAGTGGCGCAGGGCGCCCGCCTCCATGCGGATCTGTTCGCTCAGTGCGTCGAGGTCCTCGGCGCCGAAGCGGCGGGCGCGGTCCTGGGCCGCCCAGCGGAGGGAGTCGGCCGAGTGGGTGATGTGCTCCGTGCGCTCGCGCAGCTCCGGGAGGCAGGCGGTGATGCGGTCCTTGTCGGGCTCGTCCTCCAGCTTGCGCAGGTCTTCGTCGAGCTCGCGGCCGTGGGCGCTCAGTCGCTCGAAGAGGGCGAGGGATTCGGTGAGGGAGGCGTCGTCCCGGGCGCCGGCGCGCAGGACCTCCTGCGTCGCGCGCATGGAGGTGCGCAGGGACAGCCGTAGTTCGGCGACCTCGCCCGCGGGGCCGGGCAGGCCGTAGCGGCGGGCCTTGAGCCGGGTGTCCTCCACCGTGCGCCGCGCCTGGGTGACGGTGCGGTCGACGCCGCGCTTGACCGCCCGTACCGCCCTGATCACGGCGATGACCACGAACGCCACGACGAGCGCACTGATCACGGCGAAGATCGCGGCGGCGGCTTCCATGAATACGCTCCTCCGGTAGGCGGCGGGCGGCGGCGTACCCCTTCCGGCGCCCGTACCCTTCCACCGTAAACGCAGCGGGCAGGCCGGGGGTTCCGAAAGAACCCCCAACCTGCCCGTAGGGAAGAACCCTTAACGCGTCACGCAGGGACGATGTTCACGAGCTTCGGCGCGCGCACGATCACCTTGCGGATGCCGGCGCCGCCCAGCGCGGCGACGACCGCCGGGTCGGCCAGGGCGGTCCGCTCCAGCTCCTCGTCGGAGATCGACGGGGCGACCTCCAGGCGGGCCTTGACCTTGCCCTTGATCTGTACGACGCAGGTGACGGTGTCGGCGACCAGGTAGGCGGGGTCGGCGACCGGGAAGGGCTGGTGGACGACCGACTCCTCGTGGCCCAGCCGGCGCCACAGCTCCTCGGCGATGTGCGGGGCCAGCGGGGCGACGAGCAGGACCATCCGCTCGGCCACCGTACGCGGCACCTCGCTCAGCTTGGTGACGAAGTTGTTCAGCTCGGTCACCTTGGCAATGGCGGTGTTGAAGCGCAGGTTCGCCAGGTCCTGGCCGACGCCGTCGATGGCCTTGTGCAGGGCGCGCAGGGTGGCCTCGTCGGGCTCGGCGTCGACGACGGTGACCTCGCCGGTGGTCTCGTCGACCACGTTGCGCCACAGGCGCTGCAGCAGGCGGTACTGGCCGACGACGGCGCGGGTGTCCCAGGGGCGGGAGACGTCCAGGGGGCCCATCGCCATCTCGTACAGGCGCAGGGTGTCGGCGCCGTACTCGGCGCAGATCTCGTCCGGCGTGACGGCGTTCTTGAGGGACTTGCCCATCTTGCCGAGCAGACGGGAGACCTTCTCGCCCCGGTAGTGGTACGCGCCGTCGGCCTCCTCGATCTCGGCGGCGGGCACCGCGATGCCACGGGCGTCGCGGTAGACGTACGCCTGGATCATGCCCTGGTTGAAGAGCTTGTGGAACGGCTCGGCCGAGGAGATGTGGCCCAGGTCGAAGAGGATCTTCGACCAGAAGCGGGCGTACAGCAGGTGCAGCACCGCGTGCTCGGCACCACCGACGTACAGGTCGACGCCGCCGTGCGGCTTGCCCTCGGCCGGGCCCATCCAGTAGCGCTCGGCGTCGGGGTCGACCAGGCGCTCGCTGTTGTGCGGGTCCAGGTAGCGCAGCTCGTACCAGCAGGAACCGGCCCAGTTGGGCATGGTGTTGGTCTCGCGGCGGTACCTCTTGGGGCCGTCGCCGAGGTCCAGCTCGACGTTGACCCACTCCTCGTTGCGCGAGAGCGGGGTCTCCGGGCGGGTGTCGGCGTCGTCCGGCTCGAAGGTGCGCGGCGCGTAGTCCTCGACCTCCGGCAGCTCCAGCGGCAGCATCGACTCGGGCAGCGCGTGGGCGACGCCGTCCTCGTCGTAGACGATCGGGAAGGGCTCGCCCCAGTAGCGCTGGCGGCTGAAGAGCCAGTCGCGCAGGCGGAAGTTGACGGTGGCCTCGCCGATGCCGCGCTCGGTCAGCCACTGGGCCATGGCCGTCTTGGCCTCGGGGACGCGCAGGCCGTCCAGGCAGACGCCCTCGCCGGCCGAGTTGATGATCTCGGCCTCGTAGGAGTCGAAGGAGTCGGCCCACGTCGAGGGGTCGGTGCCGCGGTCGTCCGCGGGCTGCACGACGCAGCGCATCGGCAGGTCGAAGGCGCGGGCGAAGGCGAAGTCGCGGCTGTCGTGGGCGGGGACGGCCATGATGGCGCCGGTGCCGTAGCCCATCAGGACGTAGTCGGCGACGAAGACGGGGATGCGCTCGCCGTTGACGGGGTTGATGGCGTACGCGCCGGTGAAGACGCCGGTCTTCTCCTTGGCGTCGGCCTGCCGCTCGACGTCGGACTTGGCGGCGGCCTCCTTGCGGTAGGCGGCGACCGCCTCGGCCGGGGTGGCGTGGCCGCCGGTCCAGTCCTCGTGGGTGCCCTGCGGCCAGGCGGCGGGGATCACGCCGTGGTCGTCGGTGACGACCAGCGGGTGCTCGGGGGCCAGCACCAGGTAGGTGGCGCCGAAGAGGGTGTCCTGGCGGGTGGTGAAGACGGTGGCCGTGGCGCCGGGGGCGCCGTCGATGGCGAAGTCGACGCGGGCGCCCTCGCTGCGGCCGATCCAGTTGCGCTGCTGCAGCTTGATGGCCTCTGGCCAGTCCAGGGCGTCCAGGTCCTCCAGCAGGCGGTCCGCGTAGGCGGTGATGCGCATGTTCCACTGGCGCAGCTTGGACTTGAAGACGGGGAAGTTGCCGCGCTCGGAGCGGCCGTCGGCGGTGACCTCCTCGTTGGCGAGCACGGTGCCCAGGCCGGGGCACCAGTTGACGGGCGCGTCGGAGGCGTACGCCAGGCGGTACTCGCCCAGGACGTCGGCGCGCTCGACGGCGCTCAGCTCACTCCAGGGGCGCCCGTCGGGCGTGGCGCGCTCCCCGCTCTCGAACCGGGCCACCAGCTCGGCGATGGGCCGGGCCTTCTTCGCCTCCGGGTCGTACCAGGAGTTGAAGATCTGCAGGAAGATCCACTGGGTCCACTTGTAGTACTCCGGGTCGATCGTGGCGAACGACCGGCGCTTGTCGTGGCCCAGGCCCAGCCGCCGCAGCTGCGCCTTCATGTTCTCGATGTTTGCCTCGGTGGACACCCGCGGGTGGGTGCCGGTCTGCACGGCGTACTGCTCGGCGGGCAGGCCGAAGGCGTCGAAGCCGAGGGTGTGCAGGACGTTGTGGCCCGTCATGCGGTGGTAGCGCGCGTAGACGTCGGTGGCGATGTAGCCCAGCGGGTGACCGACGTGCAGGCCCGCACCCGACGGGTACGGGAACATGTCCATGACGAACTTGTGCGGCCGGGCGGCGATCTCCGCGGCCGCCTCGTCGCCCGCCAGCTCGCCGCTGGGGTTGGGGGCGTGGTACGTGCCGTTCGCGTCCCAGAAGTCCTGCCAGCGTGCCTCGATGTCGGCGGCCAGCGCGGCCGTGTAGCGGTGCGGGGCTGCCACCTCGGCGGCGGTGGGGGTCTCGCTCATCGTCCTCTAAGCTCCATCGATCGTCGTCTTCGCCCTCTGCCTGCGGCTCGCTGGCCGCAAATGAAAAAACCCCTCGCACAGGAGGGGATGCCGCGCCGATGCCGACCCGTGGGGTCGGTACTGATCAGCGCGGCTCGCTAAGCAGAAGGCGTACGGCACGCATGGGCCCAGGTTACCCCAGGGGGCCCGGGGCCCGCACCGAAGGAGAGGGTGCGGTCCCCGGGCCCCGGGCGGCCTCAGCGCCCGCTGCGCGGGATGTACGAGGTCACGTAGTCGTCGGCCGGAGAGCCGACGCCGGTGACGTTGTCGTAGCCGGAGGTCGCCGACAGCGAGGTGTCGCCGCCCAGGCTGCGCAGGGAGGTGAGCAGGCCGCCCTTGGCGTCCACGCCGTTCGCGTAGTCGACGCGGACGACGCCCAGGCCCTGGCCGCGGCCCAGCGGGTGGTCGGTGACGTCGTGGTAGGCGGCGGTGCCGTAGCGGTCGTAGATCGCGGGGTTGGCGAAGCCGATGGGCACGCCGTGGCGGGCCTGCTGGGCGAGCGCCTGGACGCCGGCGATCACGGGCGCGGCGAGCGAGGTGCCGCCGATGCGGTACTCGTCGTAGGCCACCTTGCCGTCCGGGAAGGTCTGGGTCTGGCCGACCAGGAAGCCGGTGCTGGAGTCGGCGACGGCCGCGATGTCGGGCTCGACGCGCATCGGCTTGGTGGTGCCGTTGACCTTGGACAGCGCGTCGGGGACGACGCCGCGCTGGTAGAAGGGCTGCTCGAAGACCTTGCTGGTGCCGCCGCCCGCGCCGCCGGTGAAGGCGCCGGGGAAGCCGTCCCAGCTGTGGCCGTCCTTCGACAGCGGGGCCTTGTGGGTACCCCAGCCGGTCTCCCACAAGTACTTGTCGCCCTTGCCGACGGCGAGCGAGGTGCCGCCGACGGAGGTGACCCAGGGGGAGTTCGCGGGGGTGTCGACCTGCTTCACGCCGTGCTTGACGGTGTTGTCGCCGTCGTCGCCGGAGGAGAAGTAGAAGCCGATGCCCTCGACCGCGCCCTGCTGGAAGATCTGGTCGTAGGCGGCGGCGATGTCCGGGGTCTCGTTGGTCTCGATGTCGCCCCAGGAGTTGGAGACGATGTCGGCGAGCCGGCCGTCGACGATCTTGCGCAGGGAGTCGATCAGGTCGTCGTCCTGGCAGGAGGAGCCGGCCACGTACACGATGCCGGCGTCCGGGGCCACGGCGTGCACGGCCTCGATGTCGAGGGTCTCCTCGCCGTACCAGCCGGCCGCGTCGCACTCGTCGGGCTTGGTGTGCGTGTAGTCGGCGGGCAGCGCCTGGGAGAACTGGCCCTTGCGGTACGCCTTGTCGCCGTTGCGCTTGGCGTACTGCTCGATGTCCTTGACGATCGTCGGCGAGGCGAAGGCGTCGGTGATCGCGACGGTCACGCCCTTGCCGGTGAAGTTCTTCGCCCCGTACGCGGCGCGCAGCTGCTTACCGGTGTAGCCCTTGATCGCGTACGGCGCGTGGGAGCCGTAGGCGGCGGGCAGGTCGCTGTTGACGTTCGAGCCGTAGTAGGTCGAGAAGGGGCCGGCGTTGCGGAAGGCCGCGCTCGGGCCGGGCAGCGTGTCCTGGTGGTGGGCCAGCCGGGGCGCGTTGTTCAGGCCCACGACGGTCAGCACGGCGCCGTGCAGGGAGGCCGGTACGGAGGCCGTCCGCGAGGGCGCGTGGTAGGTCTTGCCGTCCTTGACGTAGTCGTGCAGCTCGGTGCCGAACGCCTTGCGGGCGGCGGCGGCGTCACCGGACACCGTGAGGTAGTGGTCGTTGCTCGCGGTCACCGTGAGGCCGGAGGACTTCAGCCACGCGGTGACCTCGGCTATCTGGGCCCGCGTCGCGCCGAAACGTTCCTTCGCCTGCTGCGCGCTCAAGTACTTGCCGTAGGAGGCGGACTTCGGGTCGGAGACGGCCCGGGCGTAGGCGGCCAGGCCGTCGGCGTCCCGGCCGGCCAGGTAGACCCGGGCGGTGACGGCCTTGGAAGCGGCCGTGGCGCCCTGGTCCGCGCCGGCGGTCGCCCACTGGGGCTTGGTGCCCACCAGGGACTGGCGGTCGTGCGGCGTGGAGTCGGCCTGCGCCTGGGCGGCCGGCCCGGCGAGCGCGAGCGCCCCGGCGACCAGCGGCAGGGCCGCGGCCAGGGACAGTCCGGCACGTGCCCGTGAGCGGCTTGATCTCATGGAACCCCCTGAGAGTGAACGGTCACGTCACTCTGTCGACGAACCGTTCATCCTTGGGGCATGCGTTCGTCAAGATGAGATCAAGAAACTGACAGCCAACACCCTTGCGGTTACCGGTGGTTGGCGAGGCCCCCGACGATGCCGGACGACTGGGCGGCCGGACGGCTGGGCGACTGGACCGCCGGGCCGCCGGGCCGCCGGGCCGCGAAGTCCGTACACGAAGAAGCGGGCCATCCTTCCGGATGACCCGCTTCTTTGCTGTGGAGCTAAGGAGAATTGAACTCCTGACCTCCTGCATGCCATGCAGGCGCTCTACCAACTGAGCTATAGCCCCTTGTTCTGTTTTCCCGCCGCCCGGTTCCCCCGGCGACACCCAGAACATTACACGGTCCTACCCCCCTTTCGCCAAATCGATTCCCCGTCGGGGGATCGACGATCCGGTTTGTCCGGTTTGAGGGGTTGTTCGGCCGGCCGTTCAGGCTGTCGCGAAGGAGTAGAAGCGCTTGAGCGTGCAGAGTTCGTCGAGGAGCCGGCCGTAGATCGGCTCGCCCTCGAGCTCCCGATAGACCTCGATCGGGTCGCCTTTTATGATCAGCGCCCGCGCGCACTCGACGCACCAGTACTGATAGGCGGAGTTGAGCGGCTCCATGTCGCGGACGATCGGCGTCCCGCTGCCGCACCAGTCGCACTTCCGGCTGTGAGCACCCATGGGTCAGCCCGTTCCCTCCCCTTCGGCCCCGTCCGTTCCCGGGCGTCCGATTCTGCCACGGAAGGGTATGGGAGCAGCAAGAATCCCGCCTCCCTGGACCAGGGAGGCGGGATCATCGGGTTGTGGAGCTAAGGAGAATTGAACTCCTGACCTCCTGCATGCCATGCAGGCGCTCTACCAACTGAGCTATAGCCCCGCTGTTCTCGGTTTCCCCCGGGCTTTCCCCGGTGTTCCCCGCGAACAAGAAGAACTTTAGCCTGCGACCTGCCCGGATGTGAAATCGGGCCCCGGGAGCCCCACGAGGGGGCTCCTCAGTCGTCGTCGCCCAGCACCGGCTCCGGCAGCGATCCGGCGTTGTGCTCCAGCAGGCGCCAGCCTCGCGCACCCTCGCCCAGCACGGACCAGCTGCAGTTGCTCAGGCCGCCCAGGGCCTCCCAGGAGCCCGCCTGAAGGCCCAGCAGCCGGCCGATGGTGGTGCGGATCGTGCCGCCGTGGCTGACCACGACCAGCGTGCCGCCGTCCGGCAGCTTGTCGGCGTGGGAGAGCACCACGGGCGCGGCCCGGTCGGCGACCTCGGTCTCCAGCTCGCCCCCGCCGCGCCGCACCGGCTCGCCGCGCTTCCAGGCCGCGTACTGCTCGCCGAAGCGTTCGGCGATCTCCTCGTGCGTCAGACCCTGCCACTCGCCCGCGTACGTCTCGCGCAGCTCCGGGTGGCCGGAGACCGGCAGGCCGGTGACGGCCGCGAGCTCGGCGGCGGTGTCCCGGGCGCGCCGCAGGTCGGAGGCGACGATGGCGTGCGGCCGCAGGCCGGCCAGCAGCCGGGCGGCCCGGCGCGCCTGCGCCCGGCCGGTGTCGGTCAGGTCGATGTCCGTGGTGCCCTGGAAGCGGCGCTCGACGTTCCAGGACGTCTGGCCGTGCCGCCACAGGACGATGCGGCGCCCCCGGCCGCCCCCCGTGCCGTTCAGCTGAGGTCTCCGTCCACTCCGGCCTCGGCGGACTGCACCCGGGCGTGCTCGTCGGCCTTGCCGCGGGTGGCGACGGCGTCCTCGGGCAGCCCGATCTCCGGGCAGTCCTTCCACAGCCGCTCCAGGGCGTAGAAGACGCGCTCCTCGCTGTGCTGGACGTGCACGACGATGTCGACGTAGTCCAGCAGGACCCAGCGGGCGTCGCGGTCGCCCTCGCGGCGCACCGGCTTGGCGCCGAGGTCCTTCAGCAGTCGCTCCTCGATCTCGTCGACGATGGACTTGACCTGGCGGTCGTTGGGGGCCGAGGCCAGCAGGAAGGCGTCGGTGATCGACAGGACATCGCTGACGTCGTACGCGATGACATCGTGCGCGAGCTTGTCGGCGGCGGCCTGGGCGGCGGCCCGGATGAGCTCGATGGAGCGGTCGGTGGCGGTCACAAGCCATGCTTTCGGTCAAGAGGGTCAGTACCCCTCCAGGGTCTCACGACCCACGCGCGCCACTCCCGGGCTTTTCCGCCGGATCGAAAGCGTGCCCGAAAGCCCGGCCGAAAGCCGCCGATGAGCTGCGGATCAGCCGTCGGCGGCCTGCCGATCAGCTCTTGTAGTCCTTGCCCAGCACCACCGTGACATCGGCGTTGGGGGCGCCCTCGCCCTTGCGTACGGCCCGCTCCGGCAGGCCGAGGGTGCGGGCGACCTCCTTGGCCTCGGTGGCCCGGGCGTCGTCGGCGTAGATCACGGCGGAGGCGGCCTCGGCCGCGCCGGCGGTACCGCCGGCGACGTAGGTGTAGCCGCCGTTGACGAGCGCGACCTGGGCGGTGGTGGCGGCGCCGGCCGCGCCGGTGGCGTTCTTCACGCTCACCCGGGGCGGCGCGTTCTTGTCGGTGTTCTTCACCGTGCCGCCGAGCACGTCCTTGACCACGCTGTCGGCCGTCTTCTGGGCGAGCGAGCCGTCGGGCTGCACGGGCAGCACGGCGGTGGCGTACGCGCCGGTCTTGGCCTTCTCCGCCAGGTGCGCGAGCGAGGCGCCGAGCTGCTGCGGGGACAGGGAGGGGTCGGGGATCTGGGCGAGGGACTCCACGGTGGTGGTGGCCGCCTTGGTGTCGCTGGACAGCTTCCGCAGAACGGCCTGCATGACCTGACCGAAGCGGGCGAGCTGCCGGCTCTGGTCCTCGCCGGCGGCGCGGTGGGTGGCGTAGGCGACCGCCGCCCGTCCGGCGAGCGTCTGACCGCTGCCGCGGGTGACCAGCGGCCGGTCGCCGGCCTTCTCGGCGGGCACGTCGGTGTCGGTGTCGACGGTGATGCCGCCGACGAGCTCGACCAGGTTCTCCAGGTAGGGGGTGTCCAGCCGCCAGCTGCCCTTGATGTCGGCGCCCAGCAGGGTGTTCAGGGCGTCCCGGGTGCCGCCGGTGCCCGCCTCCTGCACGGCCTTGCCGAGGGTGGTGGCGCCGCCGCCGTCCTTGGCCAGGGCCAGGGAGTTGGGCAGCAGGACGGTGGTGGCCTTCTTGGTGGTCTCGTTGTCGACCAGCAGGGCGGTGGAGCTGTCCCCGCCCCTGGTCTGCCGCAGGTGCACGACGATCACGTCGCGCTTCTGCGCTGCGCCGGCGGCCTTGGGGGCCGGCTTGTCGTCCCCGCCGGAGAGCAGGAACCAGCCGATGCCGCCGCCGAGGGCGAGGACGAGCACCACCGCGAGGGCGACGACACGGTTGCGGCCCTTGCGCTTGCGCTCGTCACGGCGCTCGGTGCGGCTCTCGCTGAACTTCAGCCAGTCGATGACGTCCTCGGAGCCGTCGTCCGGCTCCTCGACGAAGGAGAACTGTTCGGTGCGGTAGTCCGGGGCCTCCTCGGCGGCCGGCCGCGGCTCGGGCACGGAGCCGTGCGCCGCCGGCGCCTGGGGCGCGGCGGGAGCCGGCGCGGGGTGCACGTCCTGCGGCGCGGGGCCGCCCTGCCGGGGGATCCACTCCTGCTGCTGGGTCTGCTGGACCTGCGGGGTCTGCTGCGCGTGGGGCTCGGGGGGCTGGGCGGCGTACGTGTCGTAGGACGGCTGCGGGTGCTGGGGCTGCTGGCCGGCGTACGGGTCGTAGGCGTACGGCTGCTGCGGCAGGGGCTGCCCGTACTGGTCGTACACGCGCTCGGGGGCGTCCGGCCGGTACACCGGTTGGCCGTAGGCGTCATAGCCGAACACCTGCGGCGGCGTCGCCGGGGACGCGTACGGGTCGTACGCGTACGGGTCCTGTCGGTCGTTCACCAGTGCCCCTCGAGCCCAGTCGGCGTTCGTGCGGGTCTCAGCCGTCGTGACGGTACAGCTTGCGCTTGTCGATGTAGCGCACCACACCGTCGGGCACCAGGTACCAGACGGGATCGCCCTGCGCCACGCGGGCGCGGCAGTCGGAGGAGGAGATGGCCAGGGCGGGGACCTCCACGAAGGAGACCCGGTCCTCGGGCAGCCCGGGGTTGGCCAGTATGTGGCCGGGCCGGGTGACGCCGATGAAGTGGGCCAGTGGGAAGAGCTCCTCGGTGTTCCGCCAGGTCAGGATCTGTGCCAGCGCGTCGGCGCCGGTGATGAAGAACAGGTCCGAGTTGGGGTTGAGCTCGCGCAGTTCGCGCAGGGTGTCCGTGGTGTAGGTGGGTCCGCCGCGGTCGATGTCGATGCGGCTGACCGAGAACTGCGGATTGGAGGCGGTGGCGATCACCGTCATCAGGTAGCGGTCCTCGGCCGTGGAGACCGTGCGGTGGCTCTTCTGCCACGGCTGGCCCGTCGGTACGAAGACGACCTCGTCGAGGTGGAACTGCGCGGCCACCTCGCTCGCGGCGACCAGGTGGCCGTGGTGGATGGGGTCGAACGTCCCGCCCATCACGCCGAGCCGCCGCTTCACGGGCCCTGTCTGCTCTTCCATGCGTGCAGACCCTACTGCGCGCGTCGTCACGCGTTGACGCCAGGGACCGGCGCGATCAGCGGTCGCGGTTGAAGCGCGTGGTGATCCAGAGCAGGAGCAGCAGGATGACGAGGGCGGCGCCACCGGTCACGGCGGGGCTGATGCTCTTGTGGTTGTCCACGTGCTCGCTCTCTGCAGCGAGGGTCAGCAGGGCGCTGTGGGCGTCGATGAGATTCACGTCGGCAGGACCTATCCGGGACGGGGTCGGTTGGAGACTTCTGCCACATCGTAAGCGGGGCGCACCCGCGAGCTCACGCCGACTCCGCGCGTCGCCCGCGGGGCCGGGCTACTTACGGTAGCCGCGCAGCAGGAGCCAGGCGAGCAGGGGGACACCGACGATGCCGACGAGCAGGACGGTGCGCAGCACGGCGCCCGGGCCCTGGTCGCCGTGCGAGACCGCGAGGACCTCGGTGAGGGCGGGGTGGGTGGTGAGCCCGTGCAGGGCGGGGCTGATGTCGGCCATGCCTCCACCGTAGCCGTGTCGGCGGCAGCGCCTAGGCTGGGGTCCCACAGGTCGGGTACGGGCCGGTCAGAGGCCTTCCCGAGCGGCGACGGCAGGGGGTCGGCGATGAGCGACGGCACGGGTGCGGGCGACGGCGGGCGGGGGCCGGCCGGGCAGCACAGGCGGTTTCCGGGCATCTCCTCGCGGGCGTACGAGCACCCCGCGGACCGTTCGGCGCTGGTGGCGCTGCGCCGGCTGAGCGGTTTCGACGTGGTCTTCAAGGCGCTGAGCGGGCTGCTGCCGGAGCGCAGCATGCGTCTGTTGTACCTGTCGGATTCGGTGCGGGTGAGCGAGCAGCAGTTCCCCCACCTGCACGCCATGCTGCTGGACGCCTGCTACGTCCTGGACCTGGAGAAGGTCCCCCCGATGTACGTCACGCAGGACCCCCGGCCGGGGGCCATGTGCGTGGGGCTGGACGAGCCGGTGATCGTGCTGACCACGGGCCTGGTGGAGCTGCTGGACGAGGAGGAGATGCGCACGGCGGTCGGCCACGAGGTGGGGCACGCGCTGTCCGGCCACGCGGTCTACCGCACGATCCTGCTGTTCCTGACCAGCTTCGCGGTGAAGGTGGCCTGGGTGCCGCTCGGCAACATCGCGGTGAATGCGCTGGTCACCGCGTTGCGCGAGTGGTTCCGCAAGTCGGAGCTGTCCGCGGACCGGGCGGGGCTGCTGGTGGGCCAGGACCCGCGGGCGGCGCTGCGCATGCTGATGAAGCTGGCCGGCGGCAACCACCTGCACGAGATGAACGTGGACGCCTTCCTGGCCCAGGCCGAGGAGTACGAGCGCGGCGGCGACGTGCGCGACTCGGTGCTGAAGATCCTCAACGTGCTGCCGCGCAGCCACCCCTTCGCCACCGTGCGGGCGGCCGAGCTCAAGCGCTGGTCGGAGAGCCGCGACTACCAGCGGATCATGGACGGCCACTACCCGCGCCGCTCGGAGGACAAGGACACCTCCGTCTCGGACTCCTTCCGCGAGTCGGCGAACCACTACGCCGAGTCGGTGCGCTCCAGCAAGGACCCGCTGATGGGGCTGGTGCGGGACATAGCGGGTGGCGTGGGCGACCTGGGCGGACGGCTGAAGGACACCTTCGGCGGCCGGACCACCCCCGCCAAGGGTGCCCCCGGCACGGGCGGTACGGATGCGGGAGACGACAAGGGCGACGCGCCCAAGCCCTAGCGGCCTGTCGGGCCGTCGCGGTGCGCCCCGTCAGGGGCGCGGGGAACTGCGCGACAAGCCACGACGCACCCGCAGACGGAGTGCCGCGCTGCGCCCGGACCCCTACGGTGGCGCCTCGACTGCGGGCTGTCGGTGGCCGATCGCGCAGTTCCCCGCGCCCCTTACGGGGCGCTGCACGATCCGCCGGATAAGCCCTAGTGGCGCGGTGGGGTGGGTTGGACGGCGGGGGCCAGCGTGCCGCACAGGGCGCCGTCGGTGCTGCCGGTGGCGTACGGGTCGGTGCCGGCCGGGCCGTCGCCGGTGGCCTTCTGGCCGGCGAAGAGCGGCCGCAGGAAGACGGCGTCGTCGGCGTTGCAGGACTGCGGCCCGGCCTGCACCGCGCTCTGCAGCACCTGCACATGGTGTTCCTGCAGGTCGTCACGGTCGAAGCGGAAGCGCATCATGCGCCGCACGGTGAACAGCGAGGTGGCGTCGGGCTTGCCGGTGGCCGGGCGGACGGCGTAGACGAAGGTGTGGTCCGAGGAGACCTCCAGCGCGGCCGGGGAGACCTCGGTGATGGCGAAGGTGCCCTGGGTGCGGATGGTGCGGTCGGCGAGGGCCACCTGGGAGGGGTCGAAGCGGATCAGCCAACCGGTCGCCGCGTTGCGCCCGTCGTCGGCGGGGTGCGCGAAGCTGCGGTCGAACTGGTCGAGCTGGGCGGGGGCGAGCAGCAGTCGTACGGTGCGCTGGGCACCGCCGGTGAGCACGCCCGGGTCGAGCGCGGACTTGACGACGTACTCCTTGGCCGCGGCCAGGGCGGCCATCACCATGGCCTCGGAGAAATTCTGGGTGCGCCGTGCGGCCGGAAGGGTGATGCCCTCGATGCCGTCGCGCAGGCGGGTGGCCGGGCTGTTGTCGAAGAGCTCCTTGGCCGACGGCGCGCCGGGCACGGCGTCGTGGGGCGCGAGGGGCACCAGGACGGTGCGCAGCGGCTCGGCGGCGGGCGGGCCGGGCTCCTTGTAGGGGTGACGCAGGCCCATGTAGACGGCGGTGCCGAAGGCCAGGGCGATCAGGACGACCAGCAGCAGCACCTGCCGGGAGGCGCTGACGCGCGCCCAGGCGTGCCGGGTGCGGACGGCGGGCGCATGGTCGTCCATGCGCTCGCGGGCGGAGAATTCCTGGAGCCGGGCAGCACGGATGAACGATTCGTCGAAGACGACGGATCGGTACTCCTCGTCGCCTCCCTGGGGGCCCTCGGGCGTGCCCTCAGGTGGGTCTCCAGGCCCGTTCATATCTCAAGAGTAGGTCTGGGGAGCCGCTGGTAAACGCGCTGCTGCGCGACAACTTCCGGGGAAATTTCAAGCGGCCGGGCGAGGGACACCAGCCCTGGCCACGGCTCCTGCGGTCGGTCACCGGCGAGCAGAAGGTCACCATGGGGCGACCATAAGTGATCATCTGTGGGCGGGCTCAACGGTACGGGGGCACCGCCGAGGCGACCGGCGGCTCGGAGTCGGCGGAGACCGAGGGCAGCGGCCCCTGCCGCTCCCCCACCGGGGCGTCCGCGCCCACGCCGGTGGTGGCGGGCGGCGGGGCCGGGCTCTGCCGGCCGCCGGAGGAGGAGGCGCCGCGGTAGACGGCGGCGAAGGCGAGGGCCACCACGCCTATGCCCATGATCACCGCCAGCACCCAGGCCACCGGCCGGTGCCAGCGGGCGTGCCCGCGGTAGGGCCCGCGGGTCAGGCCGTAGCGCCCGTAGGGGCCGTAGGCGTCGTCCGGGTCGAGGTCGTGGGCCAGGGGCAGCTCCCCGGGCCGCACGGCGCGCAGCCCGCCCGGCAGGGCGCCGTCCAGGCCGGGCGGTGCCTCGTCGTACGGATCGTCGTCGGCGGGGCCGCCGCCGGCCCGCGCCCGGTCGGCCGCGAGCATCCGCTCGGCCGCCGAGGGTTCGTGGATCGCGGCGGCCCGCACGAAGTCCTCGTCGAAGACCACGGAGGCGAACGGATCGTCCGCGCCTCCGTGGCGGTGGCTCTCGGGCTCCTCGCCGTCCGGGAACGGCTTGCCCCCCACGTCGTCCGGCACCCGTCCAGCGTAGACCCGCACCGGCCAAAGCGCGCGCCCGGTACGGGAATTCGGCTGCCGCTACCGCACGTGACCGTCGCCGGTGACGATGTACTTGGTGGAGGTCAGCTCCGGCAGGCCCATCGGGCCGCGCGCGTGCAGCTTCTGCGTGGAGATGCCGATCTCCGCCCCGAAGCCGAACTGACCACCGTCGGTGAACCGCGTCGAGGCGTTGACCGCGACCGTCGTGGAGTCCACCAGCTGGGTGAAGCGGCGGGCGGCGGCCTGCGAGGTGGTGACGATGGCCTCGGTGTGCCCGGAGGTCCACAGCCGGATGTGGCGCACGGCGGCGTCCAGGTCGTCCACCACGGCGGCGGCGATGTCGTAGGAGAGGTACTCCGCCTCCCAGTCGTCGGTCGTCGCGGGCACCACGGTGGCCCCGGTGCCGGCCGCGGCGGCCAGCTCCAGCACCCGCTCGTCGCCGTGGACGGTCACGCCCGCCTCGGCGAGCGCGGCCAGCGCGAGCGGCAGGAAGCGCTCGGCGATGTCCCGGTGGACCAGCAGCGTCTCGGCGGCGTTGCACACGCTCACCCGGCTCGCCTTGGAGTTGACCAGGATCTTCACGGCCATGTCGAGGTCGGCCTCGGCGTCGACGTAGACGTGGCAGTTGCCCGTGCCGGTCTCGATCACGGGGACGGTGGACTCCTGCACGACGGTGCGGATCAGGGAGGCGCCGCCGCGCGGGATGAGTACGTCGACCATGCCGCGGGCGCGCATCAACTCGCGTACGGAATCCCGGCTTTCGCCCGGCACCAGCTGGACGGCGTCGGCCGGCAGGCCGGCCCCGCCCACCGCGTCGCGGATGACGCGCACGAGCGCGGTGTTGGAGGCGTACGCGGAGGAGGAGCCCCGCAGCAGGACGGCGTTGCCCGACTTCAGGCAGAGCGCCGCGGCGTCCACGGTGACGTTGGGCCGGGCCTCGTAGATGATGCCGACCACGCCCAGCGGAACCCGCACCTGGCGCAGGTCGAGCCCGTTGGGGAGGGTGGAGCCGCGCACGACCTCGCCCACCGGGTCGGGCAGGGCGGCCACGTCACGCACGTCCCGGGCGATGGCCCGCACCCGCTCGGGGGTCAGGGTCAGCCGGTCCACGACGGACTCGGCGGTGCCGGCCTCGCGGGCCTTGGCCACGTCCTCGGCGTTGGCCTCGAGGATCTCGCGGGTGCGCACCTCCAGGGCGTCCGCGACGGCCAGCAGCGCCTCGTCCTTCGCCGCGCGCGGCAGTGGCGCCAGGTCGGCGGCCGCGGCGCGGGCGCGGTAGGCGGCACGCAGCACCGGGGACTGCGGCATGGGGTCGGCGAGGGGGGAGGGGAAAACGCTGCTCATGGCCGCAGCCTAACCCCGGGCCCGCCCCGGCCGGCCGTCGTTCCACACTGCGGGACGGCCCCCGGCCCCCGACCGGGACCGCGATCCCCGCCCCGACCTGCAGCTTTCCCAGAGGGGTGTCAGAAGGGGTGCACTCCGACCGGGGTCGCGGGCGGCGGGCCGTAGCCCTCGGCGACCCGCTGGTGGTACGTCTCCCGGTCGACGACCTCCAGCCCGACGATCTCCCACGGCGGCAGCTGGGCGGTCGAGCGGTGCTCCCCCCACAGCCGCAGCGCGACGGCGGCGGCGTCGTGCAGGTCGCGTGCCTCCTCCCAGTAGCGGATCTCCGCGTGGTCGTTGGCGTAGCGGCTGGTCAGCAGGAAGGGGTGGTCGTGGGCGAGCTGCTCCAGCGCCCGGCGCACCTCCCCCAGGGGGGCCTCGGCGCCCGCGACGCTGAGGGTGACGTGCCACAGCCGTGCCGCCTCGCGGGCCTGCGGCACCTCGCCCCCGGCCCGCGCGGCCGTGCCGCCGGCGGTCGTGCCGACGCTGGTCAGTGCCCGCCCAGCCGTCCCTCGGGGCAGCGCTCCCGGGCGCCCTCGTCTCACCGGCGGCCTCCTGTTGCTCGCTGCTCCGCAACGGCGGCGGAGCCCTGGTGCACGGGGGCACGCGTCCACGGCGGCCCCGTACATCAAAGTGGACCAGCCGACGGGCGACCGCGGGGCGGTTTTACGGAAAGGCTCCGCGTGAAGCGGGCGCGGCCCCCCGCCCTACGGCAGCACGACCAGGTCGTCGCGGTGGACGACCTCGCGCTCGTAGCCCGGGCCCAGCTCGCGGGCCAGGTCGCGGGTGGAGCGGCCCAGCAGCCGGGGGATCTCCCCTGCGTCGTACGTGACCAGGCCGCGGGCCACCGCCCGGCCCTCGGTGTCGCGCAGCTCCACCGGGTCGCCCGCGCTGAACTCGCCCTCGACCGAGGCGATTCCGGCGGGCAGCAGCGACCCGGTGCCCTCCACCACCGCGCGTACCGCCCCCTCGTCCAGGGTCAGCGCGCCGCGCGGCGTCGAGGCGTGGGCGAGCCAGAGCAGGCGGTCGGCGGAGCGGCGCCCGGTGCGGTGGAAGTACGTACCCGTGGCGTGGCCGCGCAGCGCGTCGGCCGCCTGGCTGGCGGAGGTGAGCACCACCGGGATGCCGGCCGCGGCGGCGATCCGGGCCGCCTCCACCTTGGTGACCATGCCGCCGGTGCCCACGCCGGCCTTGCCGGCGCTGCCCAGCGAGACGCCCTTGAGGTCCTGCTCGCCGCGCACCTCGGCGATGCGGGAGCTGCCGGGGAGGCTGGGGTCGCCGTCGTAGAGGCCGTCGACGTCGGAGAGCAGCACGAGCAGGTCGGCGCGCACGAGGTGGGCGACGAGGGCCGCGAGACGGTCGTTGTCGCCGAAGCGGATCTCGTCGGTGGCGACGGTGTCGTTCTCGTTGACGACGGGGACGGCGCCCATGGCCAGCAGCTGGTCCAGGGTCCGGCGGGCGTTGCGGTAGTGCACGCGGCGGCTGGTGTCGTCGCTCGTCAGCAGCACCTGGCCCACGCGCCGGCCGTAGCGGGCGAAGGAGGCGGTGTAGCGGGCGACGAGCAGGCCCTGGCCCACGCTCGCCGCCGCCTGCTGGCGGGCCAGGTCGCGCGGGCGGCGCTCCAGGCCCAGCGGGGCCAGTCCGGCGGCGATGGCACCGGAGGAGACCAGCACGATCTCCTTGTCCCGCACCCCCGCGCCGCCGAGGGTCTTGGCCAGCACGTCGACGAGGGCGTCAACCCGGTCGGCGTCCAGTCCCCCGCCCGAGGTGGTGAGAGAGGAGGACCCCACCTTGACCACGATCCGGCGGGCCTCGACGACCTCGCGCCGGGCCTCCTGCGTCGTCCCTTCCCCAGTCAACGTACGTACACCTCTGTCATCGCTGCCGTGGCCGCCGCCGGCCCTGTCGGAACGGCAAATCTACCCCGTACCCATTTGCCGCCGTTCGCCTGCGAAATCGGGCCGGTGCTGGTGTGGAAGATTGAGCGCCGACCGCCGGCGTCGTACGGTCGGTAGTCGAGTCGTCACAGGTCGCTGTCGGGCCGGCGGCTCCCCTTCACTTTCGAAGTTCCTGCCAGGAGTTCCCCCGTGCCTTCCGCCGGAACAGCCACCCGCCGGGCCGTGCAGCTCGCGGCGCTGCTCACGATGCTGGCCCTCTCCGCCGCGCAGCTCGCCGCCGCCCTCGCACCGCACAGCGCGCTCCTGATCTGCGCCACGGCCGCGAGCCTGGCGCTCGACGTGTACCTGCAGCACTGCGACCCGGGCCTGATCGCCGTGCTCGGCAAGATCCGCTTCGATGTCATGGTGCGCCAGCTGCTGCGCGACATACTGCTCCTGATCGGACTGCTGCGCCTGCACGGCAACGGCTCCCTGCGCGACTACGCGCCGGTCTTCCTCGCCCTCGCCCTGTGCTACGCCACCCACCTGGCCTGCCAGACCCTGGCGATCCTGGTGCGCCGCAGCCGCACCCTGCCGTTCCTCACCCGCAACGTCGACGCCTCCGGGCTGGGCCTGTCGCCGGCCCCGCCGCGCCTGCTGGCCCGTCAGCACGGCCGCCGGCTGCTGCGGTTCGCCGTGCCGGCCACCGCGGGCCTGCTGGCGACGGCCGGCACGGGCGAGGGGCGGTGGGCCCTGGCGGGCGTCGGCCTCGCGCTCGCGCTCGGCGCGGCCGGCACCGCGTACCTGGCCACCTGGCTGCTGCCCGGCAAGCGCGTCGCCGGCGAACGGCAGGCGCTGGAGTGGCTGGACGGGTGGCTGGCGGAGTACCGGCCCACCGTCGGCATGTACTTCTCCGGCGGCACCACCTCCGCCTACCAGGCCAACATGTGGCTCTCCACGCTCGGCGCGCTCGGCGGCAACCCGATCGTCGTGCTGCGCGAGCGCTTCATGATGCAGAAGATCGAGGCCACCGACCTGCCCGTCGTGTGCATCCCCAAGGTCGTGCACCTGATGGCCCTGGAGAAGTCCTCGCTGAAGGCGATGCTGCACCCGGCCAACTCCGGCAAGACCTCGCAGGTGCTGCGCATGCCCTCCATCAAGCACGCATTCATCAACCACGGCGAGAGCGACAAGCTCTCCAGCTGCAACCCCTACGCCAAGGCGTACGACGAGGTCTGGGTCGCCGGCCCCGCCGCCCGCGAGCGCTACCGGCTCGCGGACATCGGCGTCGAGGACAAGGACGTCGTCGAGGTGGGCCGCCCCCAGCTCGCGCCCATCCGCACCGCCGCACCGGGCGCGGCGGCCCGCAAGCCGTACGTCACCGTGCTCTACGCGCCCACGTGGGAGGGCTGGGACGGCAACCCGGGCAACACCTCGGTCGTCCTCGCCGGCGAGAACATCGTCCGGGAGCTGCTCGCCGACCCCGGCGTACGGCTGCTGTACAAGCCGCACCCGATGACCGGGTCGGTGGACGGGCGGGCCGCGCGGGCCGACGCGCGCATCCAGGCGATGATCCGCGCGGCGAACGCGGAGCGCTGCGGGCCCCGGCCCGGGCCCGCGGCCGCCGCCGAGCTGGCCCACCGGACGGCCGAGCTCGACCGGCTGACCACCGCCGCCTTCCGCGAGAGTGCGGACGAGGTGGAGCGCATGCTGCTGCAGAGCACCCCGCCGCCGGGCCGGGCGGAGGCGGTCGAGGCCGCCACGGCCGCCTGGGAGGAGGCGTTCTGGGCCTCGCTGCCGGAGTGGGAGCACCAGGTCGTCACCGATGTGCGGCCGGCGCTGTTCAGCTGCTTCAACCGGTCCGACCTGCTGATCAGCGACGTGTCGAGCGTCGTGTCGGACTTCCTCGTCAGCGAGAAGCCGTACGCGGTGGCGAACACCAGCGGCATGGGCGAGGAGGAGTTCCGGGCGAACTACCCGACCGTGAGCGCGGCGACGATCCTCACCCCGGACGCGCGCGGCGTGGCGCGGCTGCTCGCCTCCGTCCGCGACCCCGCGCTGGACGCGCTGGCCGGGGCGCGACAGGAGCTGAAGGTCCAGCTGCTGGGGCCGGCGGACCCGCCGTCCCTGGTCCGCTTCGACGCGGCGGTGAGGGCACTGGCGGCGAAGGCGGACGAGCGGCGGGTACGGATGGAGGCCCGGGCCTCCGAGATCCCCGCACCCCGCCTCGCCTCGGCCGCGGGCGCCTCCCAACCGGGCGGCTGAGAACACACGGAGAATGCCGTTGGCCGGGCTGCGCACGCGCAGCCCGGCCAACGGCATGTCACACAGGAGCCGTCCCTCACCCGAACGGGTTGAAGCCCTCGTACTCGCTCTGGGCCTCGTCGCGCTCCGCCTCGCGCTCGCGGCGGCGCTGGGCGGCGGGACGGGGCGCCTCGAAGCGGTGGTCCTCACCGCGGCGGCCCAGCATCTCCGCACCGGCGGACATCGACGGCTCCCAGTCGAAGACGACCGCGTCGTCCTCGGAGCCGATCGCCACGCCGTCGCCCGCCCGGGCACCGGCCTTCATCAACTCCTCCTCGACACCGAGGCGGTTGAGGCGGTCGGCGAGGTAGCCCACGGCCTCGTCGTTGTTGAAGTCGGTCTGGCGCACCCAGCGCTCCGGCTTCTCGCCGCGCACGCGGTAGATGCCGTCGTCCTCCAGGGTGACGGTGAAGCCGGCGTCGTCGACGGCCTTCGGCCGGATGACGATGCGCGTCGCCTCCTCCTTGGGCTTGGCGGCGCGGGCCTCGGCCACGATCTCGGCCAGGGCGAAGGACAGCTCCTTCAGGCCGATGCGGGAGACGGCGGAGACCTCGAAGATGCGGTAGCCGCGAGCCTGCAGCTCGGGGCGGATGATGTCGGCGAGGTCCTTGCCGTCGGGGATGTCGACCTTGTTCAGGACGACGATGCGGGGCCGGTCCTCCAGGCCGCCGTACTCCTTGAGCTCGGCCTCGATGACGTCGAGGTCGGTCAGCGGGTCGCGCTCCGACTCCAGCGTCGCGGTGTCGAGGACGTGCACCAGCACCGAGCAGCGCTCGACGTGCCGCAGGAACTCCAGGCCCAGGCCCTTGCCCTGGCTGGCGCCGGGGATCAGGCCGGGGACGTCGGCGATGGTGTAGACGGTCGAGCCGGCCGTGACCACGCCGAGGTTCGGCACGAGGGTGGTGAAGGGGTAGTCCGCGATCTTCGGCTTGGCGGCGGAGAGCACCGAGATCAGCGAGGACTTGCCGGCGCTCGGGTAGCCGACCAGCGCCACGTCGGCGACGGTCTTGAGCTCCAGGACGATGTCCTGGGCGTCGCCCGGCTCGCCGAGCAGCGCGAAGCCGGGGGCCTTGCGGCGGGCAGAGGCCAGCGCCGCGTTGCCGAGGCCGCCGCGGCCGCCCTGGGCGGCGATGTAGGTGGTGCCCTGGCCGACGAGGTCGGCGAGGACGTTGCCGCGCTTGTCGAGGACGACGGTGCCGTCCGGGACGGGCAGCACCAGGTCGGTGCCGTCCTTGCCGGAGCGGTTGCCGCCCTCGCCGGGCTTTCCGTTGGTGGCCTTGCGGTGCGGGCTGTGGTGGTAGTCCAGAAGGGTGGTGACGGACTGGTCGACGACCAGGGTCACGTCACCGCCACGACCGCCGTTGCCCCCGTCGGGGCCGCCGAGCGGCTTGAACTTCTCGCGATGCACGGAGGCACAGCCGTGGCCCCCGTTACCCGCGGCGACATGCAGCTCGACGCGGTCCACGAAGGTGGTCATAGCGGTGTGCCTCCAGATACATACGGGATTGTCTTTGGTGTAACGCAGCGAGGGCGGACCCGCTTCCCGAGCCGGGAAGGGAGGTCCGCCCTCGAACTGTCGTTCTACTGTCGCTCTACGGAGCCTTGATCAGATGATCAGGCGACCGGAACGACGTTGACGACCTTGCGGCCACGGTGGGTGCCGAACTGCACCGCACCGGCCTGCAGCGCGAACAGCGTGTCGTCGCCACCGCGACCGACGCCGGCGCCCGGGTGGAAGTGGGTGCCGCGCTGGCGGACCAGGATCTCACCGGCGAGGACGACCTGACCGCCGAAGCGCTTCACGCCGAGCCGCTGAGCGTTGGAGTCGCGACCGTTCCGAGTGGACGATGCGCCCTTCTTGTGTGCCATGTGTTCTCAGTCCCTTACTTCGCCGGGGCGTCGATGCCGGTGATCTTCAGCGCGGTGTGCAGCTGGCGGTGGCCGATGCGCTTCTTGTAACCGGTCTTGTTCTTGTACTTCTGGATCCGGATCTTGTCGCCCTTGTGGTGGTCGACAACCTCGGCCTGGACCTTCACGCCGGCCAGGACCCACGGGTCGCTGGTGACAGCGTCACCGTCGACGACCAGCAGCGTGGAGAGCTCGACGGTGTCGCCGACCTTGCTGGTGGAAATACGGTCAACCTCGATGACGTCGCCGACAGCAACCTTCTGCTGACGGCCGCCGGTGCGCACGATCGCGTACACGCGGAACTCTCTCTCGCTAGGAACGGACCTCTGACGCCAGCCGCTCGCACGGGCCGAAGCACCGTGACGGTCCGAAAGGACGAGCGGCCTCCCCCGGCGAGCGCCGGGAGGTGTTTGCTCAGGGGTTTCGGTGCCGCGCGGGACGCACGGACACCGACGGTCAAGGTTACGGGGCCTTGACCAGGGGGTCAAACCGGGCCCCGTACCGCAGGTCCTTCGTTTCCGGACCGGCGGCACGGGGCCCGCGGCCGTCAGCCCTCCGTGGAGGACTCGGCCACGGCTTCGGCGGCGGCCTTCTTGGTCGCCGTCTTCTTGGCAGGGGCCTTCTTGGCGGTCTTGGTGGCCGCCTTCTTGGCCGTCGCCTTCTTGGCGGTGGTCGTCTTCTTGGCCGCCGCCTTCTTGGCCGTGGTGGTCTTCTTCGCCGCGGCCTTCTTGGTCGTCGCCTTCTTGGCGGCCGTCTTACGAGCCGTCTTCTTGGCAGGGGCCTCCTCCGCGGCGACCTCGGGCTCCTCGGCAGCCTCGGGGGCCTCCACGGCCTCCGCAGCGGCCTCGGGGGCCTCAGCGGCGTCCGGAGCCTCGGCGGCCTCGGTCATCACCTCGACGTCCGCCTCGGCCATCACCACGGGCTCCGCGGCGGCCTCGGCAGCCGGTGCGGCCACCACGACCACGACCTCCTCGGCCGCCTTCGGCGCGCCCGCCGGAGCGGACGCCCGACGGGTCGCCCGGCGCCGCGGCCGCGCGGGAGCGGCGGCCTCGGCGGCCGGCGCCTCCACGGGCTCGACGGGCGAGACGGCCTCGGCCGGCTCGGCCACCGGCTCGGGAGCCGCCTGCGGCTCCGCCACCGGAACGACGACCTCCGCCGGCTCGGCGGCCTTCGGCGCACCGGCCGGGGCCGACACCTTGCGGGTCGCCCGGCGACGCGTACGGCCACCGCGGCGCGCTGCCGCCTCCGCCTCGGCGGGGCTGCCGAACCACTCCTCGTCCGCCCCGACCTCCGGCTGCAGGTCGGCCTCGGTCACCGCGACCGGCTCCAGCTCCACGGCCTCGGGGGCCTCGGCGACCGGCGTCTCGGCAGGAGCCTCGACGGCCGGCACGACAGCGGCCTCGACGGCCGCAGCCTTGCCCTTCTTGCGGCCGCGCTTGCCGCCGCCACCACCGCCACCGGCGCCGACGGTCATGGCGTGGTCCATGTGGACGATCACACCGCGGCCGTTGCAGTGCACGCACTGCTCGGAGAAGGACTCCAGCAGGCCCTGGCCCACCCGCTTACGGGTCATCTGGACCAGCCCCAGCGAGGTGACCTCGGCCACCTGGTGCTTCGTACGGTCCCGGCCCAGGCACTCCAGCAGGCGCCGCAGCACCAGGTCCCGGTTGGACTCCAGCACCATGTCGATGAAGTCGATCACGATGATGCCGCCGAGGTCACGCAGCCGCAGCTGGCGCACGATCTCCTCGGCCGCCTCCAGGTTGTTCCTGGTGACCGTCTCCTCCAGGTTGCCGCCCTGGCCCGTGAACTTGCCGGTGTTGACGTCGATGACGACCATCGCCTCGGTCCGGTCGATCACCAGCGAGCCGCCACTGGGCAGCCAGACCTTGCGGTCCAGCGCCTTGGCCAGCTGCTCGTCGATCCGGTACGTGGCGAAGACGTCGACCTCCGACGTCCACTTCTGCAGCCGGTCGGCCAGGTCGGGCGCGACGTGCGAGACGTAGCCGTGGATCGTCTGCCACGCCTCGTCACCGCTGACGATGACCTTGGAGAAGTCCTCGTTGAAGATGTCGCGCACGACGCGGACCGTCATGTCCGGCTCGCCGTACAGCAGGCTCGGCACGCTGGTCGAGATCTGCTTGGCCTTCTTCTGGATGTCCTCCCACTGCGCCTGCAGCCGCTCGACGTCACGGCGCAGCTCGTCCTCGCTCGCACCCTCGGCGGCGGTGCGCACGATGACGCCCGCGTCCTCGGGGACGATCTTCTTGAGGATCTGCTTCAGCCGCGCCCGCTCGGTGTCGGGCAGCTTGCGGCTGATGCCGGTCATCGAGCCCTCGGGCACATAGACCAGGTAGCGGCCGGGCAGCGAGACCTGGCTGGTCAGGCGGGCGCCCTTGTGGCCGATCGGGTCCTTGGTGACCTGGACGAGCACGGACTGGCCGGACTTCAGCGCGGTCTCGATGCGGCGCGGGCCGTTGGCCATGCCGAGCGCCTCGAAGTTGACCTCGCCCGCGTACAGGACGGCGTTGCGGCCCTTGCCGATGTCGACGAAGGCGGCCTCCATCGACGGCAGCACGTTCTGGACCTTGCCCAGGTAGACGTTGCCGACGTAGCTGGTGGCCTGCTCCTTGTTGACGAAGTGCTCGACGAGGACGTTGTCCTCCAGCACGCCGATCTGGGTGCGGTCGCCCTGCTGACGCACGACCATCACGCGCTCGACGGCCTCGCGGCGCGCCAGGAACTCCGCCTCGGTGATGATCGGCACCCGGCGGCGGCCCTGCTCACGGCCCTCACGGCGGCGCTGCTTCTTCGCCTCCATGCGGGTCGAGCCCTTGATGGACTGCACCTCGTCGAAACCGGTACCGCCCTCCAGGCGCGAGGCACGCGGCTCACGGACCTTGACGACCGTGCGCTCCGGCTCGTCCGCGCCCGGCTCGGCCTCGATCGACTCACCGCTGCGACGGCGACGGCGACGGCGACGACGGCTGCCGGCGGACGACGAGAAGCCCTCCTCGGCCTCCTCGCCCTCTTCCTCGCCGGCCTCGGGCTCCTCCTCCGCGGCGGCCTCCTCGGCCGTCACGTCCTCCTCGGCACCCTCGGCGTCGGCGGCCTCGCCACGGCGCCGGCGACGACCGCCCCGGCGACGACGGCGCGACGGGCGCTCGCCCTCCTCCTCGCGCTCCTCTTCCTCGGCCTCGGCCTCGGCAGCCTCCTCCTCGGCGGCCTCCTCGACCTCGGTCACGACCGGCTCGGCGACCTCGGCGGGCTCGCCACGGCGCCGGCGACGGCGGCGCGACGGACGCTCGGCCGGCTCCTCCTCGGCCTCCTCCTCGACCTGCCGCTCCTCGGCGGCGGCCGCGGCAGCGGCGGCAGCAGCGGTCTCCGGCGTCTGGAACATCGGCTCGGTGAACACCGGGGCCCGGAAGACCGCCGTCGGCGGCTTCGCGGCACGGCGGCGTCCGGGCGCCTCCTGGGCACCGCGCTCGACGACCTCGGCGGCCTCGGCGATCGCCTCGCTCTCCTCGGCCAGCACCGGCGCGGCCAGCGGCTCGCCGACCGGCGCCGCGGCGCGGCGGGCGGCCCGGCGGCGGGTACGGCCGGCGGGCGCGGCGGCCTCCTCGCGCTCCTCGGCGACGGCCTCGGGGGCGGCGACCTCACGGGTCGCACGACGACGACGGCGAGCGGGAGCAGCGGCAGGGGCCTCGACGGCCTCCTCAGCGGCCTCCTCGACCGTCTCGGCAACAGCCTCCGGAGCCGCAACCTCACGGGTCGCACGACGACGACGGCGAGCGGGAGCAGCGGCAGGGGCCTCGACGGCCTCCTCAGCGGCCTCCTCGACCGTCTCGGCAACAGCC
>NZ_JBFAPE010000006.1:201568-311438 GCF_040675615.1 Streptomyces sp. NPDC049585
ACTCCGGAGCCGCAACCTCACGCGTCGCACGACGGCGGCGACGCGCGGGAGCAGCGGCAGGGGCCTCGACGACGGTCTCCTCCGCCGGCGCGGCGGCGGGCTCGGCCGCAGCCACGACGGTCCCGGTCTCCTCGACGGCACCCACCGGCGCGGACACCTCCCGCGTCGCACGGCGACGACGACGGGCAGGAGCAGCAGCAGCCGGGGCCTCGACGACAGCCTCCTCCGCCGGCGCGGGGGCGGCCTCGGCCGCAGCCACGACGGTCCCGGTCTCCTCGACGGCACCCACCGGCGCGGACACCTCCCGCGTCGCACGGCGACGACGACGGGCAGGAGCAGCAGCAGCCGGGGCCTCGACGGCCTCGACAACCGCTTCCTCAGCGGCCTCCTCGGCCTCTTCGGTCTCCTCCGGCTCCTCGGTGACGGCGGCCTCGGCGGTCACGGTCTCCTCGGGGGTGACCGGGGCGGTCACCTCGCGGGTGGCCCGGCGACGACGGCGCGCCGGAGCGGCGGCCTCCGCGGCCTCCTCGGGGGCGCCCTCCAGGGCGGCCTCGGCGAGCTGCGGGGTGGTCTCGGGGGCCTCGGCGGCGCGCGTGGCGCGGCGGCGCGTCCGGGCGGCGGGCTGCTCGGGGGCGGCCTCGGCGGTCACGGCCGGCTCGGCGGCCTTGCGGGTGGCCCGGCGGCGCGGCGTACGGGCGGCGGGCGCCTCCTCGGCGACGGCCTCGGGGGCCTCGGCGGCGGCGGCCTCGGCGGCCTGCGGCTCGGCGGCGGGTGCGGCCGTCTTGCGGGTGGCGCGGCGGCGCGGCGTACGGGCGGCAGGCGCCGCCTCCTCGGCCGCGGCCTCGGCCGGCTCGGCCTGTACCGGCGCCTCGGCGGCGGCGGTGGTCTTGCGGGTCGCGCGGCGGCGGGGCCGTGCGGGGGTCTCCGCGGCGGCGGCCGGCTCGGCGGCGGCCTCTGCGGTCTCGGGGGCCGAACCGGTGACCGGCTCGGCGGCGGCCCCGGCGGGCGGGCCGGCCGGGCGGGACGCCGCACGGCGGCGGCGCCTCGGCGGCAGCGTGTCGCTGGGGCTGTTGTCGTTGTTGCCGGCGACGCTGTGTGCGCCCTCCGGCCCCATGGGCTCAGTGGAATCGAGCATGCGGGCGGTTCTCCCGTCACGCTCCCGGGCGCCGCGCCGTTCTCCGGCCGCCGCGCCGCGTGATGAGCGCGGTACCGCAGTCCGGGGCGCGGTCGCCGCACGGGAGCTGTCGTCTCACTCGCCGGGTCCGTATCTCGACGGCACCGGCGAAAGTCTCCTGGTCAGTGCGCCTGCCGGACCGGGTGGCTCCCTGGTGGCGCGGCGGCGCGTCGGCGGCCGTCCCAAAGGGAACCTTCCGGCACCTGCTACGCGGCTCCCGGCCCGGCGGCCGTGGGTGCAGCGGCCGGGGCGGCGTCGCGGTCGGGCGCGAGCGGATCGGTCACCGTGCCGGACTCCTCATCGAGCAGCCCCTGCGCCAGCCTGGTCACCGCAGCGGGGACCGGCGGCGCCAGGTCGGCCACAGCGCGGAGACCGGACAGGACGTCGTCGGGTCGTACGGCAGGTGTCGCATGCCGAACTACCAGCCGCAGTATCGCACAGGCACCGTTGCCCGGCCTATCGGCCGGAGCGTCGAGCGCCTCGAGTCGGCACACGGCGCCCCGTGCGTCGAAGGTGCGCATGCCGTTCTTGGTGCGGCGCTGCACCTCCACCGCGTCCGCGGCGAGGAACGCGGCCACGGCGCGCTCGGCGTCCGCGACGGCCACGCCGTCGAGCCGCATCTCCCACACGGAGGCCTGCAGCCGGTCGGCGAAGGAGGAGGTGTGCGCCTCCACGGCGTCGATCACGTCGAGCCCGTCGGGCAGCGAGTCGTCGAGCAGCGTGCGCAGCAGCGCCGGGTCGCGGGTCGCGGCGAGCTGGATCTCCAGGTACTCGGCCTCGCTGGCCGTACCGGTCGGCGCGGCGTTCGCGTACGACACCTTGGGGTGCGGGGTGAAGCCGGCCGAGTAGGCCATGGGCACCTCGGCACGGCGCAACGCCCGCTCGAAGGCGCGCTGGAAATCGCGGTGGCTGGTGAACCTCAGGCGGCCGCGCTTGGTGTAGCGCAGGCGGATGCGCTGCACCACAGGTGCCGGCGGCGGGCCTTCGGGCTGTCGCTTGCCCAGTGTTCTTCGTCCTTCGTGAGTGCGGTCGTACTGCTACCTAGAGTACGTGCAGCGAGGGCCCCGCCAACCGGGCAGGACCCTCGCTCCCCCGTGTTCGCTACTTGACCGAGAGCGGCAGCAGCTTCTTGCCGGTCGGGCCGATCTGGATCTCGGTCTGCATCGCCGGGCACACGCCGCAGTCGAAGCAGGGCGTCCAGCGGCAGTCCTCGACCTCGGTCTCGTCGAGGGCGTCCTGCCAGTCCTCCCAGAGCCAGTCCTTGTCCAGGCCGGAGTCCAGGTGGTCCCAGGGCAGGACCTCCTCGTAGGTGCGCTCGCGCGTGGTGTACCAGTCGACGTCGACGCCCATGGTGGGCAGCGTCGCCTCGGCGCACTTCATCCAGCGGTCGTAGCTGAAGTGCTCGCGCCAGCCGTCGAAGCGGCCGCCGTCCTCGTAGACGGCGCGGATCACGGCGCCCACGCGGCGGTCGCCGCGCGAGAGCAGGCCCTCGATGATGCCGGGCTTGCCGTCGTGGTAGCGGAAGCCGATCGAGCGGCCGTACTTCTTGTCGCCGCGGATCTTGTCGCGCAGCTTCTCCAGGCGCGCGTCGGTCTCCTCGGCGGACAGCTGCGGGGCCCACTGGAACGGCGTGTGCGGCTTGGGCACGAAGCCGCCGATGGAGACGGTGCAGCGGATGTCGTTGGACTTCGACACCTCGCGGCCCTTGGCGATCACGTTCATCGCCATGTCCGCGATCTGCAGCACGTCCTCGTCGGTCTCGGTGGGCAGGCCGCACATGAAGTACAGCTTCACCTGACGCCAGCCGTTGCCGTACGCGGTGGCGACGGTGCGGATCAGGTCCTCCTCCGAGACCATCTTGTTGATGACCTTGCGCATGCGCTCGGAGCCGCCCTCGGGGGCGAAGGTCAGGCCGGAACGGCGGCCGTTGCGCGTCAGCTCGTTGGCGAGGTCGACGTTGAAGGCGTCCACGCGGGTCGACGGCAGGGAGAGACCGATCTTGTCCTCCTCGTACCGGTCGGCCAGGCCCTTGGCGACCTCACCGATCTCGGTGTGGTCGGCCGAGGACAGCGACAGCAGGCCGACCTCCTCGAAGCCGGTCGCCTTCAGGCCCTTCTCCACCATCTCGCCGATGCCGGTGATGCTGCGCTCGCGCACCGGGCGGGTGATCATGCCGGCCTGGCAGAAGCGGCAGCCGCGGGTGCAGCCGCGGAAGATCTCCACGGACATCCGCTCGTGCACGGTCTCGGCCAGCGGCACCAGCGGCTGCTTCGGGTACGGCCACTCGTCGAGGTCCATCACGGTGTGCTTGGACACGCGCCACGGCACGCCGGAGCGGTTGGGCACGACGCGCGCGATACGGCCGTCGGCCAGGTACTCCACGTCGTAGAAGCGCGGCACGTACACGCCGCCGGTCTTCGCCAGGCGCAGCAGCAGCTCGTCGCGGCCGCCGGGACGGCCCTCGGCCTTCCACTCCCGGATGATCTTCGTGATCTCCAGGACGGCCTGCTCGCCGTCACCGATGACGGCGCAGTCGATGAAGTCCGCGATGGGCTCGGGGTTGAACGCGGCGTGCCCGCCCGCCACGACGACCGGGTGGTCGATCGTGCGGTCCTTGGCCTCCAGCGGAATGCCGCCGAGCTCCAGCGCGGTGAGCATGTTCGTGTAGCCCAGCTCGGTGGAGAAGCTCAGGCCGAACACGTCGAACGCGCCGACGGGACGGTGCGAGTCCACCGTGAACTGCGGCACGTCGTGCTCGCGCATCAGCGCTTCCAGGTCCGGCCACACGCTGTAGGTGCGCTCGGCGAGCACGCCCTCCTGCTCGTTGAGGACCTCGTAGAGGATCATGACGCCCTGGTTGGGCAGACCGACCTCGTACGCGTCCGGGTACATCAGGGCCCAGCGGACGTCGCACTCGTGCCACGGCTTGACGGTGGAGTTGAGCTCGCCGCCTACGTACTGGATCGGCTTCTGCACATGCGGGAGCAGGGCTTCGAGCTGCGGGAAAACCGACTCGACAGACATCGCTGGACCTTCGTGAGCTGACAGGGGTGACCCTCAAGAGTAACGTGCCGTGCCGCGGTGCCTGTCCGGTGATCTTTCCCGGGGCTCCGCCCCGGCCCCCCTCACGCCGGGGGCCGTACCTGGGTCCACGTCCCCGCCAGCTGCCGTTCGTCGTCCGCCGCCCGGCGTTCCTCCCTGCCGTACAGCAGGCCGTACGTGAACGTCGTCTCTCCCGCCACCGCCGCCTGGGAGGCGATCGTCTGCAGCGCCGTGCGGGTCAGGACGCTGTCCTGGTGGTCGCCCAGCACCGTCTGCACCGCCTTCACCTCCCGCGCGAAGCGCTTCGCCCGCTTGCCCAGGGCCGGTGTTGCCGCCTCCGCCGCGTAGCGGGCACGTTTGGCGGCCTTGCGGGCCTCGTGCAGGGCGAGGTCCCGGGCCCGGCCCGGTTCCGTGGCCAGGGCGTGCTCGACGCGTGCCGCGAGGCGCGCGTGGTCGCGCTGGAGGGCCTTGGTGAGCACCGGTTCGGCGGGCCGCGCCGCGGCGGGCCGCAGGGGTGGGTCGGTAAGGAGGGCGTCGAGCGCCTCCAACAGCGCGAGGTAGCGCTTGCCGTCGAGTACGGCGGTCACCTGCCGCCGCGTCTCGGCCCGGTTGCGGGTGGCCCAGATGCGCAGCCGGGCCCGCACGGGCCCGCGGACCAACGGCCGCGGTACTTCTTCCAGCGCATCGCGCAGGCGTTCCACGAGGACCTCGCGGTCGCGGTCGACGCCGAGCCCGGCGGCGAGCCACCGGAGTTCCTCGCCGAGCGGGTCGGTCGCGCGCCGGTCGAGGATCCTGCCGTAGGTGCGGAAGGCGCTGCGCAGCCGCCGGGTGGCCACGCGCATCTGGTGAACGGCGTCCTTGGTGCCCAGGCGCGCGCCCGGGTCGAGGGCGAGGAGGGTTTCGGCGTGTTCGCGCAGGTAGGCGAGGAGGTGGTCGCCGGCCGTGGCCGGCTTGGCGACGGGTTGCGGGGCGGGGTGGGCGAGGCCGAGTTCGTCCAGGGCTCGGGCGAGTTTGCTGGGGGCCGGGGAGGGGCGCAGTCCGGCTGTGCGCAGGTGGGGTTCGAGGGTGTCGAGGAGGGCGGGGTCGCCGCCGGGGGCGACTTCCACCTCGGCCTCGATCCACCGGACAGTGTGCCCGCCGTCGGCCCGTTCCGCGGTCACCGCGTCCGTACTGGCCTCGGCCAGCAGCGTGCCGTCGGCGGCGAGGAGGTGCTGGACCGCGCGGCGCGTGACGAGGCGGACGAGGGGCAGCAGGGGTTCCTCGCGCGTACGGCAGCGGACGAGCCCGGCGAGCCGGGGCGGGACCCGCTCGCCGAGCGGGGCGCGAACCTCGTCCCGCACGCCGGGGGCGACCGGCAGCTTCAGGTGCCAGCCCGCGTCGGTGCCGCCGGTGCGGCGGCGCAGGGTGATGCCGGCTGCGGCCAGGCGCAGGTCGGCGGTGTCGTAGTAGACGGCGTCGAGCTCGACCGCGTCCTGCCGGGCCACCGAGGCGACCGGCCCGGCACCGCTCAGGTCGGGCAACCGGACCTCGCCGGCGCCGTCCTCGGCTTCGTACTTCCGCTCGATCTCTCGCACGGTGTCCGCCATGACGCCGAATCTAGTGCGCGAACGCCGCCATGGGCAGACTCAGGCGGACACCGGTCGTTGCGCCTTGATGGACTGCAGGAGGCCGACAGCTATCCACGCGGCGAACATGGAGGAGCCGCCGTAGGAGACGAAGGGCAGGGGCAGGCCGGTGACGGGCATGATGCCGAGGGTCATGCCGATGTTCTCGAAGCTCTGGAAGGCGAACCAGGCGATGATTCCGGCGGCCACGATGGTGCCGTAGAGCTCGGTGGTCTCGCGGGCGATCCGGCAGGCGCGCCACAGGACGACGCCGAGCAGGAAGATGATGGTGCCGGCGCCGAGGAAGCCGAGCTCCTCGCCGGCGACGGTGAAGATGAAGTCGGTCTGCTGTTCGGGGACGAACTGGCCGGTGGTCTGGGAGCCGTGGAAGAGGCCGGAGCCCATGAGGCCGCCGGAGCCGATGGCGATGCGGGCCTGGTTGGTGTTGTAGCCGACGCCGGAGGGGTCGAGGGCGGGGTTGGCGAAGGCGGCGAAGCGGTTGATCTGGTACTCGTCGAGGACGCCGAGCTGCCAGACGAGGACGCAGCCGATGACGCCGGCGCCGAGCAGGCCGGCGATCCATCGGTTGGAGGCGCCGGAGGCGAGCAGCACGGCCAGGACGATGACCACGAGCACCATGACGGAGCCGAGGTCGGGCATGAGCAGGATGACGGCGATGGGCAGGCCGGCGAGGCCCAGGGCCTGGACGACGGTGCGGTGGTCGGGGTGGCGGCGTTCGCCGCCGTCGACCTTGCCGGCGAGCAGCATGGCCATGCCCAGGGTGATGGTGATCTTGGTGAACTCGGAGGGCTGGATGGAGAAGCCGCCGCCGAGCTGGATCCAGGAGCGGGCGCCGTTGATGGTGGCGCCGAGTGGGGTCAGGACGGCCAGGGTGAACAGCACGGAGACGCCGTACAGGATCGGCACGGCGCCGCGCAGCGAACGGTGGCCGAGCCAGACCGCACCGACGGCGAGGGCGAGCCCTATGCCGGTGTTGAGGACGTTGCGCAACAGGAAGTAGTACGGGTCGCCCTGGTTGAGCTCGGTGCGGTTGCGGGTGGCGGAGTACACGAGCAGGGTGCCGATACCGGACAGCGCCAGGGCGGCGAGCAGCATCACCCAGTCCAGGCGGCGTACGACGGAGTCGCGCGCGGTCAGCCGGGACCAGGTGCCGCGCTCGGGGCTGAAGCGGCGGACGCGGTAGCCCTCGGTGGTGCTCATCGGAGGGTGTCCTCCCTGCGGCCGGGGGCCTCGGGCGAGGGCTCCGCCGGATCGGACGGCGCGCCGCCGGCAGGGGAGGCGGAGGGCGAGGCGGAGTCGGAGGCGGAGGCGGACGGGCTGGGCGAGGGCATGGGCTGGGCCTCGATGGTGCCGTCCTTGTCGATCTTCGGCAGCTTGGTCTCCGGGTGCGGCAGCAGGGCCTTCTTCTCGTCGATCTTCCCCTGCTCGTCGACCCCGTACAGCGCGTTGTAGATCTTGCGCACGGCCGGGCCGGAGGCGCCGGAGCCGGTGCCGCCCTGGGAGATCGTCATCACGACCGTGTAGTCGTCGGTGTAGGTGGCGAACCACGAGGTGGTCTGCTTGCCGTAGACCTCGGCGGTGCCGGTCTTGGCGTGCATGGCGATCTGCTTCTGCGGCCAGCCCTCGAACCGCCAGGCCGCGGTGCCTCGGGTGGCGACGCCCGCGAGCGCGGCGTCGAGCTGGTCGCGCAGCCTGCCGTCGAAGGGCAGCTTCCCGTGGGCGGTGGGCGGGATCTGCTTCACGCTCCTGCCGTCGGGGCTGATGACGGCCTTGCCGATGGTGGGGTTGTACAGGGTGCCGCCGTTGGCGATGGCCGCGTAGATGGTGGCCATCTGGATGGGGGTGACGAGGGTGTCGCCCTGGCCGATGGAGTAGTTGACGGAGTCGCCGGCGCGCATGCGCATGCCGGAGACGCAGTTCTCCTGGGCGATCTTCCCGGCGTAGCTCTCGTCGTTGCCCTGCTTGCACCAGGCGTCCTTGTTGGCCTCCCAGTAGCGCTTCTTCCACTCCCGGTCGGGGACGCGGCCGCGCACCTCGTTGGGCAGGTCGACGCCGGTCTCCTTGCCGAGGCCGAACTGGTGGGCGGTCTTGTAGAACCAGTCGGCGGGGTGCTTGGGGTTGTTGCCGCCGTCCTTCTGCCACTGGCGGTAGGCCAGGTCGTAGAAGACGGTGTCGCAGGAGACCTCCAGCGCCTGGCCGAGGTCGATGGGGCCGTAGCCCTTGGACTCGAAGTTCTTGAAGACCTGGCTGCCGATGCTGTACGCGCTGGAGCAGTTGTAGTGGTCGGTGAAGGAGTAACCGGCGTTGACGGCGGCCGTGGTGCTGATGACCTTGAAGATGGAGCCGGGGGCGGCCTGGCCCTGGATGGCGCGGTTGAGCAGCGGAAAGCCGGAGTCCTCGCCGGTGAGGGCCTTGTAGTCCTTGGCGGAGATGCCGCCGACCCAGGCGTTGGGGTCGTAGGTGGGGTTGGAGGCCATGGCGACGACGCGCCCGGTCTTCGACTCCATCACCACCACGGCTCCCGCGTCGGCCTTGTAGGTGGTGCCGGTGTTGCGGTCGACCTCCTTGCGGGCGTCCTTCATCGCCTGGTCGAGCTCGCGTTCCGCTATGGCCTGCACCCGGGCGTCGATGCTGGTGACGATGTTGGAGCCGGGCTGGGCCTTGTCGCTTTTGGCCTTGCCGATGACGCGGCCGAGGTTGTCGACCTCGTAGCGGGTCACGCCGGCCTTGCCGCGCAGCGCCGTGTCGTACTGCCGCTCCAGGCCGCTGCGGCCGACCTGGTCGGAGCGCAGGAGCGGGGAGCGGCTCTTCTTGGCCTTGGTGATCTCCTCGTCCGTGACGGGCGAGAGATAGCCGAGGACCTGCGCGGTGTTGGAGCCGCCGGGCCCGGGGTAGCGGCGTACGGCGGTGGGCTCGGCGGTGATGCCGGGGAAGTCCTCCTGGCGCTCGCGGATCTGCAGCGCCTGCTGGGTGGTGGCCTCGTCGGTGATGGGGATGGGCTGGTAGGGCGAGCCGGCCCAGCAGGGCTTGGGGGTCTTCGCGTCGCACAGCCGCACCTTGGCGGCGACGTCCTCGGGCTTCAGGCCGAGGACGCCGGCGAGGCGGGTGAGCACGCCCTTGCCCTTGTCCTTCATCCGCATCAGGTCGGTGCGGTTGGCGGAGACCACCAGGCGGGTCTCGTTGTCGGCGAGCGGCACGCCGCGGGCGTCGAGGATCGAGCCGCGGGTGGCGGGGGCGACGACCTGCTGGATGTGGTTGCTGGCCGCCTCGGCGGTGTACTGGTCGCCGTTGCGGATCTGCAGGTACCACAGCCGGCCGGCGAGGGTGAGCAGCAGCGAGAAGACCAGGACCTGGATGACGACCAGCCGGATCGTCACCCTCCGGCCCGCTTCGCGAAGGTTCCTCAAAGCCGCCGCACCCCCTTGATCTTCTGCTTCCGCCCCTGTCCCGCGAGCAGGCTGCTGCGCTGCGTGCCCATCAGGCCGCGACGGCCGCCGAGCCGGGAGCGGCGGGTGCGGCCGATGCGGAAGGCGCCGGCGGAGCGGCGCCGGTAGGTGTTCTCGCTCGCGGCCGCCACGGGCGTGCCGTCGCCGGTGAGCGGGTCGCCGGCGGTCTGCCGGGCCAGCGCCATGACCAGCGGGACGGTGAACGGCGCCAGCAGCAGGTCGTACGCGGCGGCGGTGAGCACCAGCCCGCTCAGCCCCACGTGCCGGGCCGCGGTGTCGCCGACGAGCGAGCCCACGCCCGCGTACAGCAGCGTGGAGAGCACGGCCGCGCCCACCACGGCGACCATGGGCACGGTGGCCGAGCGCACCCGGCCGGTCTCGGGCTTCGCGAGGCCCACGAGGTAGCCGATGACGCACAGGACGAGCGCGTAGCGGCCGGTGGCGTGGTCGGCGGGCGGGGCGAGGTCGGCGAGCAGGCCGGCGCCGAAGCCGATGAGGCAGCCGGCGGTGTGGCCGTAGACCAGGCCGAGGCCGACGACCACCAGGAGCATCAGGTCCGGGACGGCACCGGGCAGGTGGAGCCGGGCGAAGACGCTCACCTGGAGGACCAGGGCCACCACGACGAGCACGGTCGAGAGCAGGATCCGGTTCAGGCGCATGTCGTCAGTCCTGGGGCTTGGCGCTCGGGCTGGGGGTGACGGTGACGGTCACGGTGGGGGCCGGCTTGGGCGCCTCGGGCTTGGGCGGCAGGACGGTGTCGCGCGGGTCGTCGCGGGGGGCCTCGACGACGACGCCGACGATGTCGAGCTTGCTGAAGCCGACGAAGGGACGCACCTGCAGGGTGCGGGTCAGGCCACCGACGGAGGGCTCGACGCGCACGACCTCGCCGACGGGGACGCCGGGCACGAAGGGCTTGTCCTTGCTGGAGCCGAAGGTGACCAGGCGGTCGCCCTTGTGGACGGCGGCCTTGCCGTTGAGCAGTTCCACGCGCAGGGCGCTGTCGCCCTGGCCGCCGGCGAAGCCGAGTTCGCCGGTCTTCTCCATGCGGGTGCCGACGGTGAACTTGGGGTCGCTGGCCAGCAGGACGGTGGAGGTGCCCGGGGCGACGGTGGTGACGCGGCCGACGAGGCCGTCGCCGTTGATGACGGTCATGTCGCGCCGGACGCCGTCGTCGCTGCCGATGTCGATGGTGACGGTCCAGGAGAAGCCCTGCGCGGCTCCTATGGCGATGACCTGGGCGCCCTTGATCCCGTACTGGCCGCGGCCGGCGGTCTTGAGCAGGGCGTCGAGCTCGCGCGTCCGGCCGCGGTTGCGGTCGTCGCTGCCGAGGCGCTGCTTGAGGGCGGTGTTCTCGCGTTCGAGTTCGGCGATGCGGCTGCTGCGGTCGCCGGAGTCGCGGACGGCGGCGATGGCGTTGCCGACCGGGTCCACCGCCGCCGCCACGCCCTTTTCCACGGGGCCGAAGGCGGAGGCGGCGGCATGGCGGACACCGTCGAGCGGGGACTGTTCACCACCGCGGATGTCGACCGTGATCAGCGCGAACGCGATCGCGATCAGCAACACCAGCAGCAGCCGGCTCTCTCGTGTGTCCCTCACGTGCGGCGGCGTGCCCTTCTCGTCGGACCGCCCGGCTGCGGGTCCGGACGGTCATTAGGGAGCGTTCTGCCTGTATATCAGTTTGTTTCGGCGGCAAGGGGATTGCCGCCGTCGGTGGCCGCCCGACCGCTAGCGGCGCGGCTGGGCGTCGAGCACCTGCTGCAGGGCCTCGAACTCCTCCACGCACTTGCCCGAGCCGAGGGCGACGGAGTCCAGCGGGTCCTCGGCGATGTGGATGGGCATGCCGGTCTCCCGGCGCAGTCGCTCGTCCAGGCCGCGCAGCAGGGCGCCGCCTCCGGTGAGAACGATGCCGCGGTCCATCACGTCACCCGACAGCTCGGGCGGGCACTTGTCGAGGGTGGTCTTGACGGCGTCGACGATGGAGTTGACCGGCTCCTCGATGGCCTTGCGGACCTCCGCGGCGGAGATGACCACGGTCTTGGGCAGCCCGCTGACGAGGTCGCGACCGCGGATCTCGGTGTGCTCGTCCTGCTCCAGGTCGTAGGCGGAACCGATGGTGATCTTGATCTGTTCGGCGGTGCGCTCGCCCAGCAGGAGGCTGTACTCCTTCTTGATGTGCTGGATGATCGCGTTGTCCAGCTCGTCGCCGGCGACCCGGATGGACTGCGCGGTGACGATGCCGCCCAGGGAGATCACGGCCACCTCGGTGGTGCCGCCGCCGATGTCGACGACCATGTTGCCGGTCGCCTCGTGGACGGGCAGCCCGGAGCCGATGGCCGCCGCCATGGGCTCCTCGATGATGTGCACCTGACGCGCACCGGCCTGGGTGGAGGCCTCGATCACGGCGCGGCGCTCGACGCCGGTGATGCCGGAGGGCACGCACACCACGACACGCGGACGGGCCATCCATCGGCGCTTGTGGATTTTCAGGATGAAGTAGCGCAGCATGCGCTCGGTGATCTCGAAGTCGGCGATCACCCCGTCCTTGAGCGGGCGCACGGCGACGATGTTGCCCGGGGTCCGGCCGATCATCTTCTTGGCCTCGGCACCGACCGCCAGGATGCCACCGGTGTTGGTATTGATCGCGACGACTGACGGTTCGTTGAGGACGATCCCCCGGCCTCTGACGTACACCAGCGTGTTGGCGGTCCCGAGGTCGACAGCCATGTCACGGCCGATGAACGACATGTTGTTCCCCATGAGGATGCGTCTGGCCTTCCCAGTTTGAGCGATCGCTTACTCGAGGTCGGCAGGTGTGGTGCGCTGCGGGCGCGGAGGCTTCATCGTAGTCTCGACCGG
The DNA here is from genome assembly GCF_040675615.1 of Streptomyces sp. NPDC049585. Lineage (NCBI taxonomy): Bacteria > Bacillati > Actinomycetota > Actinomycetes > Kitasatosporales > Streptomycetaceae > Streptomyces > Streptomyces sp. NPDC049585. The sequence goes on from NZ_JBFAPE010000006.1 coordinate 213,712, forward strand.
TCGGACGCGGCGCGAGGGTTCCTCCGCCATTGTCGGCGGAACACGAGCCGGCCCCAGTAATGGTGACGTCGTGTCGGAGTGAGAGGTTCCCTCGTTCGGCGCGCATATGCCGGGGGGCGACCGAAAGGAAATCGGTCGCCCCTGATCAGAATGGGCGTTCGTATCCGGCGGATTCAGGAGAGACCGGGAAAGAAAATCTTGATTTCCCGCTCCGCGGAGCTCTCGGAGTCCGAGGCATGGATGAGGTTCTCGCGCGTGATGGTGCCGAAGTCACCCCTGATGGAGCCGGGAGCGGCCGAGATCGGGTCGGTCGGGCCGGCCAGCGCCCGCACGCCCTCGATGACGCGCTCGCCCTCGACGACCAGGGCGACGACGGGGCCGGAGGACATGAAGCCCATCAGCGGCTCGTAGAAGTCGCGGCCCACGTGCTCGGCGTAGTGCTGCTCCAGGGTGCCGCGGTCCAGCGTGCGCAGCTCCAGCGCGGAGATCGTCCAGCCGGCCTTGCGCTCGATACGGCTGATGATCTCGCCGACGAGCCCGCGGCGGACCGCGTCAGGCTTCAGGAGGACGAGGGTGCGCTGGCTCATGCTGCGGCTCCTTGGAGGGGACTCGTAAAGGTGATCGTGTCCGGTTGGGCGGAAGGGTACAGGCAGGGTGCGACCCATCGACAATCCGGCTACTGCGCCTCCGCCTGGGCGGCCGCGAAGCGGGCCTTGGCCTCGTCGACCTTGCGGCCGAAGTGGACCGAGGTCCACCACAGGCCGGCGAAGACCGCGCCGAGGATGAACATCATCGGCACGACGAGACCGCTCGCGATCAGTCCCAGCTGCAGCGCCCAGCCCAGGGCCACGCCACCGGGCCGGGTGAGCATGCCGCACAGCAGCACGCTCAGCACCATGGCCGTGCCGCTGACGGCCCAGACCGTGCCCGTGGACAGGTCGGAGGTCTGCATGGCCACCAGGCCCGCGAAGCCGATGACGAAGAATTCACCGATCAGGGTGCTCGCGCACAGCGTCCGCATCGTCAGCCCCTGCCCTTCAGCAGCAGCCGGGCCTCGCCGACCGTGACGACCGAGCCGGTGACCAGGACGCCGGCGCCGGCGTACTCGTCCTCCTCCTCGGCCAGGGTGATCGCCGCCTCCAGCGCGTCGTCCAGGCGGGGCTCGACCTGCACGCGCTCGGCGCCGAAGACCTCGACCGCCAGGGCGGCCAGCTCGTCGACGTCCATGGCGCGCGGGGTGGAGTTGCGGGTGACGACGACCTCGGCGAAGACCGGCTCGAAGGCCTCCAGCAGGCCCTTGACGTCCTTGTCGCCGCTGGCGGCGACGACGCCGATCAGGCGGCTGAAGCCGAACGCCTCGGTGATGCCCTCGGCCGTGGCCTGCGCCCCGGCCGGGTTGTGCGCGGCGTCCAGGACGACGGTGGGGCTGCGGCGCACGACCTCCAGGCGGCCCGGGGAGGTGACGGAGGCGAAGGCGCGGCGCACGGTGTCGATGTCCAGCGGCCGGGCGTGCTGCGAGCCGATGCCGAAGAAGGCCTCGACGGCGGCCAGCGCGACGGCGGCGTTGTGCGCCTGGTGCGCGCCGTACAGCGGCAGGAAGACGTCCTCGTACTCGCCGCCCAGGCCGCGCAGGGTCAGCAGCTGGCCGCCGACGGCGACCTCGCGGGAGACGACGCCGAACTCCATGCCCTCGCGGGCGACCGTGGCGTCCACCTCGACGGCGTGCTTGAGCAGCACCTGGGCGGCGTCCACGGGCTGCTGGGCGAGCACCGCGGTGGCGCCGGTCTTGATGATGCCGGCCTTCTCGGTGGCGATCTCGGCGGGCGTGGTGCCCAGCCGGTCGGTGTGGTCGAGCGCTATGGGCGTGACCACGGCCACGGTGCCGTCGACGACGTTGGTGGCGTCCCAGGTGCCGCCCATGCCCACCTCGACGACGGCCACGTCGACCGGGGCATCGGCGAAGGCGGCGTACGCCATGCCCGTGAGGACCTCGAAGAAGGAGAGCCGGAACTCCTCCCGCTCGTCGACCATGCGCACGTACGGCTCGATGTCGCGGTAGGTCTCGATGAAGCGCTCGGCGGCGATCGGCGCGCCGTCCAGGCTGATGCGCTCGGTGACCGACTGCACGTGCGGGCTGGTGTAGCGGCCGGTACGGAGCTCGAAGGCGCCCAGCAGCGCCTCGATCATGCGGGCGGTGCTGGTCTTGCCGTTGGTGCCGGTGATGTGGATGGCGGGGTAGGCGCGCTGCGGCTGGCCCAGGATGTCCATGAGGGCCTCCATGCGGCCCAGCGAGGGGTCGAGCTTGGTCTCGCCCCAGCGCCCGGCGAGCTCGGCCTCCACCTCGCGCAGCGCCCGGTCGACCTCGGGGTCCTCCGGACGGGCGGGCACGCCGTCGCCCTGCGGCGGCCCGGCCTGGGTGCGCAGGGTGCGGCTGCCGGCCTCGATCACGGCCAGGTCCGGGTCACGGCCGGTCTCGTTCTCGACGATCTCCTCGAACGTCTCGTTCGCGTCGTTACCGCCGGTTTCACCGGCCTCGTCACGTCCGGTATCGCCGTTGTCGTCGTTCATGGGGCGCTCGCTCACGGCGACCAGTCTACGGACCCCGGGCGGCCGCGGGGCCCGGGCGCCCCCGGCACGAAGGAGAGCGGATCGATCCGCTTTGCCCTACGTTGGGAGACGATGGCATCGGCGTCCGGGGGCCCGAAGGACCCGGACCGGCTGCAGGCCGTCCTGCAGGCGGTCCTGGAGGCGCTGCCCGGCGGCGCCCTCCTGCAGGGCCCCACCGACGAGGTCCTGGCCGTCAACCGCCGCTTCACCGAGCTGTTCGGCGTGCCGGGCCCCGGCAGCGGCGCGGCCCCGACCCCCGGCGTCCACGTCCACCGGGTCGCCGAGCTGCCGCTCGCCGACGGCCGCGTCATCCGCCGCGAGGTCGAGCCGCTGCGCGCGGGGGACGCCTACTTGGGCGCCCTGTGGGTCTTCACCGACATCACCGCCGCCAAACGCCGCGAGCGCGACCTGGAGCGCGACAACCGGGCCCTGACCGAGCTGGCCCGGCAGCGCAACACCTTCACCGCCGCCGCCTCCCACGAGCTGCGCACCCCGCTGTCGTCCATCAGCAGCTTCGGCGAGCTGCTCGCCGACCCGTCCTTCGGCGCCCTCACCGACGAGCAGCAGTCCCTCCTGCAGGCCATCCGGCGCAACGCCGAACGCATGCAGCGGGTGATCTCCGACCTGCTGCTGACCACCCGGATGCGGGCCCCGGGAGGCGAACCCGGACTGGAGCTCGGCGACGTCGACGTACCGCAGCTGCTCCTGGACGCCCTCCTCGAACACATGCCCGCCATCGAGCGCGCCGGCCTCTTCGCCGCCCTGGACTGCGAGCCCGGACCCCCACTGCGCGGCGACGCGCACCGGCTGCGGCACGTCCTGGGGAACCTGCTGGAGAACGCCGCCAAGTTCACCCCGCCCGGCGGCCGCATCGGCATCACCGCCGCCCTGCGCGGCGTGCACTGGGACATCGAGGTCACCGACACCGGCATCGGCATCCCCGAGGAGTCCCGCCACGAGATCTTCACCGGCTTCGTCCGCGCCCCCAACGCCCGCTCCGGCGGCTACCCCGGCACCGGCCTGGGCCTGGCCATCGCCCGCACCGTCGTCGAGCTCCACGCCGGCACCATCACCGCCGGCGGCCGGGCCGGCGAGGGCGCGACCTTCCGCATCCGGCTGCCGGTCGCCGGACCCGGCACCGCCGACACGGCCCAAGGAGCGCCATGACCCGCGTCCTGGTCGTCGAGGACGACCCCGACCTGGCCCTCGCCGTGCGCGTCCTGCTCGCCCGCAACGGCTACGAGGCCGTGCACGCCGAGGACGGCCGCGAGGCCCTGCGGCTGCTGTTCGCCGAACGCCCCGCCCTGATGATCCTCGACATCGGCCTGCCCGGCCTCGACGGCTGGGACGTGCTCGAACGCACCCGCGACATGTCCGACCTGCCCGTCCTGCTGCTGACCGCGCGCGGCGCCGAGAGCGACCGCGTACGCGGCCTGCGCGCCGGCGCCGACGACTACCTGCCCAAGCCCTTCGGCAACGACGAGCTCCTCGCCCGCGTCGAGGCGCTGCTGCGCCGCAGCGCCCCCGCCCGCTGGGCGGGCGAGAACCACGGCGAGGACGGGCTGCGCCTGGTGCCCGAACGCCGCTCGGCGATCTGGCACGGGCACGAGACCCGGCTCAGCGACATCGAGTACCGGCTGCTGCAGCTCCTCGTCCGCAACCGCGGCCGGGTGATCACCACCGAGCAGCTGCTGGACCGGGTCTGGGACGACCCCGAGGGCACCGGCCGGGAACGGGTGAAGTTCGCGGTGCTGCGGCTGCGCCGCAAACTGCGCCAGGCCGCGGGCGACGAGGCCGCCGACCCGCTGGAGGCCGTGCGCGGCCTCGGCTACCGCTACCGGCCACCGGGGGACGAAGGTCCCTGACCGCACCGGGACCAAGGTCCCCGATCATCCGTTCGCAACCGTCCGGCAACCGAGGACCTGCCCGACCCGCAACCGACGCACCACAGGCTCGTGAGCGTTCGCCGTCGTCGTCCGCTCCAGGAGTCCCCCTCGTGCTGTCCCTGCCCCCGCGTAGCGTCGCGATCGTCCTCGGCACCCGCCCCGAGCTCGTCAAGCTCACCGACCTCGTGCGCCTCCTCGGCCCCGCCGCGCACCTCGTGCACACCGGGCAGCACTACGACGAGAACCTCTCCGGACGCTTCCTGACCGAGCTGGGCCTGCCCGAGCCGACCTTCCTCACCGGGGTGGGCGGACAGCCCCGCGCCGTCCAGATCTCCGCCGCCCTCGCCCAGCTCGACGACCTGTTCACCACCGAGCCGCCGCTGGCCGTCGTCGTCCAGGGCGACACCAACGCCGCCCTCGCCGGCGCACTCGCCGCCAACGCCCGCGGCATCCCGCTGCTGCACGTCGAGGCCGGCCTGCGCAGCCACGACCGCAACATGCCCGAGGAGCACAACCGCGTCCTGATCGACCGCATCGCCGACGTGCTGTGCGCCGCCACCGAGGACAACCGGGCCAACCTGCTCGCCGAGGGCATCGACGACGCGCGCATCGCCGTCACCGGCAACACGGTCGTCGAGGCCGTCCACGGGCAGCTGCCCGGCGCCGCCGAGCGCACCGCGCTCCTGCAGCGGTACGGGCTCGTGGCCGACGGCTACGTCCTGGCCACCGTGCACCGGCCCGAGAACACCGACTCCACGGCCGCCCTGCGGGCCGTCCTCACCGAGCTCGGCGCCCTGGCCTCGGCCGACCGGCCCGTCCTGCTGCCGCTGCACCCGCGCACCCGCGGCCGCATCGAGGCCGCCGGCCTCGGCGGCCTCCTCGCCCCGCTGACCGTCACCGCGCCGCTCGGCTACGCCGAGTTCCTCGGCCTCGCCCGGCACGCGGCCCTCCTCGTCTCCGACTCCGGCGGCATCCAGGAGGAGTGCACGGTCCTCGGCCGGCCGCTGGTCGTGGTGCGGCGCTCCACGGAGCGGCCGGAGGCCATGGCGGACTTCGCGGAGCTGGTGGCGCCCGGGCCCGCCATCGGGGCCGCGGCGTGCCGGCGCCTCGCCGAAGGCCCGGCGGGCCTTGCGCGCCTCGCGGCGCTGCCGAGCCCCTTCGGCGACGGCCGCGCGTCGGAGCGCATCGTCACCCTCCTGACGGCGATCGCGGCACCGGCCGAACTGGCCACGGCGGCGTAGGGCCCTTCCCCCCGCCCCGCCGCAGGCGCCCCCACAGCAACCCGAACCGCACCCGCACCGGAGCACACCGCAGCCGCATGTTCTCGAACCCCTTCCTCCTCGCCTTCCCCTTCTTCCTCCTCCTCTGCTTCCTCCTGTACTGGGCCGGCGCCCGCCACGCCTACCTGCGCCGCCCCGCCGTGGAGAACGGCAACCCGGACGCCTTCGGCTGGCATTTCTTCGTTCCGTGCCGGGACGAGGAGGCCGTCGTCGGCACGACCGTCGCGCGGCTGCGCGCCGATCATCCGGCCGCCCACGTGTGGGTCATCGACGACGACAGCGACGACCGCACGGGCGCCATCGTCGCCGGGCTCTCGGAGGAGGACCGCCGGGTGCACCTCGTGCGCCGGCACCGCCCGCACGCCCGCCAGGGCAAGGGCGCGGCGCTCAACGCCGCGTACGACGAGCTGAACGAGTTCCTGTCGAAGGACACCAACCGCGAGCGCGTCGTGGTGTGCGTCGTCGACGCCGACGGCCAGCTCGCCCCGGACGCCCTGGCCCGGGTCAGCGGCCCGCAGGGCTTCGGCGACCCCGAGGTCGGCGGCGTCCAGGTCAGCGTCCGGATGCGCAACGCCGGCGAGAAGCACCCGCTCGGTGAGGACCGCGGACGGGTCGCGAACGCCTTCGCCCGCCTGCTGGTGCGCATGCAGGACATGGAGTTCTCCGTCTCCAACGCCGGCATGCAGCTGCTGCGCGGCCGTACCGGTTCCGTCGGTCTCGGCGGCAACGGCCAGTTCACCCGGCTCGCCTCGCTGGACCGGATAGCCGCCGCCGAGCGCCGTCCGTGGCAGCGCGGTGCGCTGCTGGAGGACTACGAGCTGGGCCTGCACATGATCCTCAACGGTGACCGCATAGCGCACATAGCCGACACCTGGGTCTCCCAGGAGGGCCTGCCGCACGGCCGCCGCTTCCTGACCCAGCGCACCCGCTGGGCGCAGGGCAACCTGCAGTGCGTGCGCTACGCGCCGCGCATCGTCTCCTCCCGCCACTACGGCGGCCGGGGCGTGCTGGAGACGCTGTACACGTTCCTGCAGCCGGTCGCGCACCTGGTGACGCTGGCGCTGTGCGCAGTGATGTTCGTCCTGCTGGGCCTCGCGGCCGCCGCGGACGGCGTGGGTGCGGCCTTCGGCGGCATGCTGGCACTGTGGCCGCTGGTCCTGGGGCTGGCCGTACTCTCGATCGGGCCGTTCGTGCTGTGGGGCCCGGTCTACCGCCGGGACTTCGCCTCCGACCGCTCGCTGCTGACGGCGGTGCTGTGGGGGCTGGCACTGTGGCTGTACGCCTACCATCTCTTCCCGGCGTCGGCGCGCGGTTTCGTGCGGATGCTGCGCGGCCGCAACGGCTGGGCGAAGACCCGCCGCAACGCCGAGAGCACGACGTCGGGCCCGGTGGCCATCGAGGCGTGAGCCCCGCCACAACCGGCGACAGTCGAGCAACCTCCCCTCCCTTTCCGCCATCTGACCGACGGTGACATTCATGCCCGGAGCGGTTCCGGGTGGCGGAACGGGAGCGTCGTGCGCACACCCCACATCGGCAACCGGACGCACTTGGTCCTGCTCACCGCGTGGGCCGTGCTCTGGTTCGCCATCGTCGAGCCCAGCGGGGGCTTCTCCTGGCACTACCTCCGCACCGGCGGCGAGCTGATCTACGGGTCGTCCGGGGACGGCGGGCTGAACCTCTACGCCCGCCACCCCGAACTGCAGATGGGTCCGGTCAGCTTCCTCGTGGCCGGCCTGTTCAACCCCTTCCCGGCCGAGGTCGGGCAGGTCCTCGCCGAGGCACTGATGTCGACGCTGGGCCTGGTGATCCTGGTACTCGCCGGCCGCAGCGCGGCCCGGCACTTCCTGGGCACCGGCACCAACCACCAGCGGCTGCGGCGGCGCGTGCTGATCGCCGGGCTGGCGTTCACTCCCATGTGGATCGAGGTCTCGGTCCGCTTCGCCCATCTCGACGACGTGCTCGCGCTGTTCTTCACCGCGCTGGCGGTGTACTACCTGACGCGCTGCAACGCCGCCGCGACCGGCATCTGCATGGCGCTGGCCCTGGACTCCAAGCCCACGGCCCTGGCATTCGTCCCGCTGCTGCTGGCGCTGCCGAAGGAGCGCTGGCTGCGGGCGGGGCTGTGGTGCGCGGCGCTGGTGGCGGTGGCGTGGCTGCCGTTCTTCGTGGTCGCCCCGGACTCCTTCGCCGCGGCGAAGTTCACCATTCCCAACAACCCGGCCTCGGCGCTGCGCTGGCTGGGTGCCAACGACCCGCAGACGCCGAGCTGGGCGCGGCCCGCGCAGGCGGCGCTGGGCCTGGCGCTGGGCACGATCGCCGTGTGGCGGGGCCGGTGGGCGGCGGTGGTGCTGCTGGGCGCCAACGCGCGCATCATGCTGGACCCGAGCGTCTACACCTATTACACGGCCTCGGTGCTGCTGGGCACGCTGCTGTGGGACGTGTGCGGGCAGCGGCGCCTGGTGCCGTGGTGGAGCTGGATCGCGCTGCTGGTGCTGTACGGCAGCGTCTTCCTCGTCCCGGACGAGTCGGCGCGCGGCCTGATCAGGCTGGGCTTCGTGGTGGTCTCCACGGCGTACGTGCTCTTCGCCCCGATCCGCGACCGGCGCGAGCGCAATCAGCACCGGCCCCGGGGCCGGGTGGAGGAGGAACCGGTGGAGGGCCCGTGGGGCCCGATGTGGGACCCGGGCCGCACCAGGCCCTGGGAGGCCCGCCACCACGGCGCCCCATAGGGGCGCGGGGAACTGCGCGATCAGCCACGACGCGCCGGCAGTCGAACGCTGCCCCGCGCCCCTCACGGGGCACAGCACAGGGAAGGGCCCCCGTCGCTCGCGCGACGGGGGCCCTTCCCTGTTGGTGTGCGCTCAGGCGCCCGGCAGGGCCCGGAGCTGGCCGGTGATGCGCTCGATGTCGGCCTCGGCCGCGGCGAGCCGCGTGCGGATCTTCTCCACCACGTTGTCGGGCGCCTTGGCCAGGAACGCCTCGTTGCCGAGCTTGGCGTTCGCCTGGGCCTTCTCCTTCTCCGCCGCGGCAAGGTCCTTCGTCAGACGCTTGCGCTCGGCCTCGAAGTCGATCGCGCCCGACAGGTCGAGCTCGACGGTGGCACCGGCCACCGGCAGGCTGGCGGTGGCCTGGAAGCCGTCCTCGGCCGGCTGCAGGCGCAGCAGCTGGCGGATGGCGGCCTCGTGGGCGGCCAGCGCGGTGCCCGACAGGTCCAGGCGGGCCGGGACCTTCTGGCCGGGCTGCAGGCCCTGGTCGGAGCGGAAGCGGCGGACCTCGGTGATGACCTGCTGGAGGTTCTCGATCTCCCGCTCGGCGTCGGCGTCGCGGAAGCCGCTGTCGGTCGGCCAGTCGGCGACGACGACGGACTCCTTGCCCGTCAGCGCGGTCCACAGGGCCTCGGTGACGAAGGGCACGACGGGGTGCAGCAGCTTGAGGGTGACGTCGAGGACCTCGCCCAGGACGCGGGCGGAGACCTCGGCCTGCTCGCCGCCGCCCATGAACGTGGTCTTGGACAGCTCGACGTACCAGTCGAAGACCTCGTCCCACGCGAAGTGGAAGAGGGTGTCGGTGAGCTTGGCGAACTGGTAGTCGTCGTAGTACGCGTCGACCTCGGCGACCACCGTGTTCAGGCGGGAGAGGATCCAGCGGTCCGTCGCCGACATCTTCTCGGCGGGCGGCAGCTCGCCCTCGACCGTCGCGCCGTTCATCAGGGCGAAGCGGGTCGCGTTCCACACCTTGTTGGCGAAGTTGCGCGAGCCCTGGACCCAGTCCTCGCCGATGGGCACGTCCACGCCGGGGTTGGCGCCGCGGGCGAGGGTGAAGCGGACGGCGTCGGAGCCGTAGGTGTCCATCCAGTCCAGCGGGTTGACCGCGTTGCCGAAGGACTTCGACATCTTCTTGCCGAACTGGTCGCGGACCATGCCGTGCAGGGCGATGGTGTGGAACGGCGGGGTGCCGTCCATCGCGTACAGGCCGAACATCATCATCCGGACGACCCAGAAGAAGAGGATGTCGTAGCCGGTGACCAGGACGGAGTTCGGGTAGAACTTCTCCAGGCTCTCGGTCCGCTCGGGCCAGCCGAGGGTGGAGAAGGGCCACAGGCCCGAGGAGAACCAGGTGTCCAGGACGTCGGTCTCCTGGTGCCAGCCCTCGCCGGTGGGCGGCTGCTCGTCGGGGCCGACGCAGACGGTCTCGCCGTTCGGGCCGTACCAGACGGGGATGCGGTGGCCCCACCACAGCTGGCGCGAGATGCACCAGTCGTGGAGGTTGTCGACCCAGTCGAAGTACCGCTTCTCCATCTCCTGCGGGTGGATCTTGACCTTGCCGTCGCGGACGGCGCCGCTGGCGGCCTCGGCCAGCGGGCCCACCTTGACCCACCACTGCATGGACTGGCGCGGCTCCAGCGTCGTCTTGCAGCGCGAGCAGTGGCCGACGGAGTGCACGTAGGGGCGCTTCTCGGCGACGATGCGGCCCTCGGCGCGCAGGGCGCCGACGATGGCGGAGCGGGCCTCGAAGCGGTCCAGGCCCTGGAAGGGGCCGTGGACGGTGATGATGCCGTGCTCGTCGAGGACGGTCAGCGACGGCAGGCCGTGGCGGCGGCCGATCTCGAAGTCGTTCGGGTCGTGGGCCGGGGTGACCTTGACGGCGCCGGTGCCGAAGCCGGGGTCGACGTGCGCGTCGGCGACGACGGGGATGCGGCGGCCGGTCAGCGGCAGCTCGATCTCGGTGCCGATGAGGTGCTTGTAGCGCTCGTCCTCGGGGTGGACGGCCACGGCGGTGTCGCCGAGCATCGTCTCGGCGCGGGTGGTGGCCACCACGATGGAGGCGTCGCCCTCGCCGTACTTGATGGAGACGAGCTCGCCGTCGTCGTCCTGGTACTCCACCTCGATGTCGGAGATGGCGGTCAGGCAGCGCGGGCACCAGTTGATGATGCGCTCGGCGCGGTAGATCAGCTCGTCGTCGTAGAGCTTCTTGAAGATCGTCTGGACGGCCTTGGAGAGGCCCTCGTCCATGGTGAAGCGCTCGCGCGACCAGGCGACGCCGTCGCCGAGGCGCTTCATCTGGCCCGAGATCTGGCCGCCGGACTCGGCCTTCCACTTCCACACGCGCTCGACGAAGGCCTCGCGGCCGAGGTCGTGCCGGGACTTGCCCTCCTTGGCCAGCTCCCGCTCGACGACGTTCTGCGTGGCGATGCCGGCGTGGTCCATGCCGGGCTGCCACAGCGTCTCGAAGCCCTGCATCCGCTTGCGGCGGGTGAGCGCGTCGATCAGAGTGTGCTCGAACGCGTGTCCGAGGTGGAGCGAACCGGTGACGTTCGGCGGGGGGATGACGATGGTGTACGGAGGCTTCTCGCTCTTCTCGTCCGCCTCGAAGTAACCCCGCTCTACCCAGCGCTCGTACAGCGGCCCCTCTACCTCGGCCGGCGCGTACTGGGTCGGCAGTTCGGGGGTGCTGTCCTTGGGCCCTCGTCCGGGGCTCTGCTGAGTGTTATCGGTCACGGACGGAATTCTACGGGTCACCGGTGACAGGTCACGAACTGCTTTCCACCCCGTCTCCGCCCCGCCGTTCGCCATGGACAGGCCATCCGGAAGGATGACGCGCACACGTTCGGCCACCCCCTGCCCCACCTCACGGCGACAAGAGAGAGACGATGAGCCAGCACCAGCCCGGCCCGTACGGCGCGCCGCAGCAGCCACCCCAGCAGCCGGGCCCCTACGGCCAGGGCGGAGCCCAGCCGGGCTACGGCTACCCGCAGCAGCCCCCGTCGCCCTACGGCGCGCCCCCGCAGCCCGGCCCGTACGGTGCGCCCGCGCCGGGGCCGTACGGCGCGCCCCAGCCGGGGTCGTACGGTGCGCAGGGGCAGCCGGGGCCGTACGGGGTGCCGCAGCAGCCCGGGCCGTACGGTGCCGCGTACGGGCAGCCGGGGATGCCGGGGCCCTACCCGCCGCCGGTGCCGCCGAAGCAGAGCAACACCGGCAAGGCCATCGGCATCGCGCTCGGCGCGGTCATCCTGGTCGGCGCGATCGTCGCGGGCGGCTTCGTGCTCCTGGCCGGCGGCAAGGACGGCGGCGGCACCACGGCGGCCGACGGCAAGCGCTACAAGCTCACCGCGCCGGATGCGATCCTCGCCGGCGAGTACAAGAAGGACCCGGACGCGCACGTGCCCGCGTTCGGCGCGGCGGAGAAGACGGAGCTGCGGCAGATCGGCGTCGCCGACCCCGAGTCGATCTCGGGCGCCTACCAGACCGACGCCCCCGTCATGACGCAGAAGCGCATCCGCTTCATGGGCGCGTGGGGAACCATCAAGCGCCCCGAGGGCGTGGTGGACGGCATGTTCCTGTCCCTGCGGACGGCGATCAAAAAGGGCACCAACGACAACATGGAGCTCATCGGCTCGGCCGAGAGGGTCTCCCCCGCCGGGCTCGACGACGGCGCCGTCATGAAGTGCCAGCAGACCCGCCTGGTGGGCACGACCGCGCCGGGCGGCAAGCCGATCACGATGCAGATGTGCGTGTGGGCCGACCACAGCACCACGGCGATGGTCCTCTCCCTCGACCAGGCCGCGGTGCTCGCCGGCCGGCAGGTCCCGCTGGAGCAGGCCGCCGAACTGACCGCGAAGGCCCGCCGCGACGTGCGGGTCGAGATACCGAAGCAGTAGCCGGAGAGGACACCGCACCGCCATGAGCCAGCCCCCGCAGCCGGGCCCCTACGGCGTACCGCCGCAGCAGCCGCCCCAGCAGCCTCCGCAGCCCAACCCCTACGCCCAGCAGCCGCCGATACCCCAGCAGCCGCCGCAGGCCCCGCAGGCGCCGTACGCCCAGCAGCCCAACCCGTACGAGAACGCCGGCGGCTACCCGCCGGCGTACCCGTCGCCCTACCCGCCGCCGGTGCCCGAGCAGCGCTCCGGCAAGGGCAGGACCATCGGCATCGCCATCGGCGCGGTGATCCTCGTCGGCGCGATCGTCGGCGGGGCGTACGCCCTGATGGGCGGCAGGAACGACGGCGGCGAGGAGGACGCCAAGGCCGCCGCGCGCTCCAGCGCATCGGCCTCCCCCTCCCCTTCCGCCTCCGCCTCCTCGCTCGCCCCGGGCGACGACGGCAAGCGCTACAAGCTCGTGACTCCGGACACCGTGCTCGGCGGCGCGTACAAGAAGGACCCCAGCGGCAGCGGCGGCGGCTTCGCCTCCGTCGACCAGAAGAGCCTTCTGCTGCTGGGCGTCAAGGACGCGCAGAACGTCACCGCCGGCTACGTGACCGAGGGCACGGCGGCCGAGCGCAAGGGGATGAAGTTCACCGGCCTGTACGGGCAGGTCAAGGACCCCGAGGCCACCGTGGACAGCATGTTCCTGAGCGTGTCGATGGCGTCGTCGAAGGAGAAGTCCGACGGCACGAAGACCACGCTCGACGGCGACCCGCAGAAGATGACGCCGGCCGGCCTCGAGGCGGGCGCGGTGATGAAGTGCCAGAAGACCGTCTACTCCGGTGGGGAGCTGGGCTCGCGGACGTTCAAGATGCCGCTGTGCATCTGGGCCGACCACAGCACCGTCGGCACCGTCTTCGTCGCCGACGCCTCGTCGCTGGTGCCCGGTGGGGCGGAGGTGACCCTCCAGGACGCCTCCGAGCGCACCGCGAAACTGCGCAAGGAGACGCGCGTCGAAGTTACGAAGCAGTAGCCGTCGTTCCGAAACCGTTGCGGGCTCGACCTCAAGCCGGTACCAGCCGTCGCAAGGATGACGCAGACCCCCCACGGAATGATCCTGCGTCGAAAAGGACACGATGAGCTACAACCAGCCGGGCCCGTACGGTGCTCCCCCACCGCCGTACGCCCAGCAGTACTCCCCCACGCCGTACGGGGAGCCCGCCCCGCCCTACCAGCAGGAGCCGCCGCGGCGCGGCAAGGGCAAGGCGATCGGTATCACCGTCGGCGCCCTCGTGCTGGTGGGCGCCGCCGTGGGCGGGTACCTGTACTCCACCGGCGCCCTCGGCGGCAGCGGCGGTGAGAAGAAGACGTACATGCTGGTGATGCCCGACGCGCTCCTGAGCGGCAAGTACACCAAGGCGACGACCTCGGCCCCGGACAAGCACCCGGAGTCCATTGCCGACAACGAGGACGCCAAGGCGCTCGGCATCGAGAACGGCACCGCCGTCTCCCAGTCGTACACCAACCTCGACAAGCAGCGGCTGTCGGTCAGCGGCGCCTACGGGAAGATTGCAAATCCCCGCAAGACGGTGGAGATGCTCATCGCCCGGATGGAGGAGTCCCAGAAGAAGCTGCTGGGCGCCGCCAAGACCAACGTGCAGAACGTCACGCCGTGGACGGACATCGCGCCCGGCGGCTTCAACGGGGCGGTGATGAAGTGCAAGGCGGACAAGAGCAGTTACGCGTACGGCACGATCTCGTCCTCGACCGAGAGCTCGGTGTGCGTCTGGGGCGACTCCGACACGATCGGTGTCGTGCAGCACACGGTCTCGCGGACCACGGGCGGGCTGGCGGCCGGCGCGGAGGTCTCCGCGACCGGCAATGCCATGAGCGCGCAGGAACTGGCGGCGGCCACCGCCACCGTGCGCACGGAGACGCGCAAGGAGCAGGAGGACCAGTAGGGACTCCTCCTGCAGGAAAACGGGGGCTCCCGCCATGCGGCGGGAGCCCCCGTTTCGTGCTCGGGTCGTCGTCAGGCGCTCTTCTCGTGGCGCTCGCCCTGCTCGGCGCGGGTGCGCGGCACGAGGGTCGGGTTGACGTTGGACTGCACGACGTCGGCGGTGATGACGACGCGGGCGACGTCCTTACGGGAGGGCACCTCGTACATCACCGACATCAGGACCTCTTCCATGATGGCGCGCAGGCCACGGGCGCCGGTGCCGCGCAGGATGGCCTGGTCGGCGATGGCTTCGAGGGCCGGGCGGTCGAAGTCCAGCTCCACGCCGTCGAGTTCGAACAGCCGCTGGTACTGCTTGACCAGGGCGTTGCGCGGCTCGACGAGGATCTGCAGCAGGGCCTCGCGGTCGAGGTTGTGCACGGAGGTGATGACGGGCAGCCGGCCGATGAACTCGGGGATCATGCCGAACTTCACCAGGTCCTCCGGCATGACCTCCTGGAACTGGTCGCTGGCCTCGATCTCGCGCTTGGAGCGGATCGTGGCGCCGAAGCCGATGCCCTTGGCCCCGGCCCGGGACTCGATGATCTTCTCCAGGCCGGAGAAGGCGCCGCCCACGATGAACAGGACGTTCGTCGTGTCGATCTGGATGAACTCCTGGTGCGGGTGCTTGCGGCCGCCCTGCGGGGGCACCGAGGCGGTGGTGCCCTCCAGGATCTTCAGCAGCGCCTGCTGGACGCCCTCGCCGGAGACGTCCCGGGTGATCGACGGATTTTCGCTCTTACGGGCGACCTTGTCGATCTCGTCGATGTAGATGATGCCGGTCTCGGCCTTCTTGACGTCGTAGTCGGCGGCCTGGATCAGCTTCAGCAGGATGTTCTCGACGTCCTCGCCGACGTAGCCGGCCTCCGTCAGGGCCGTGGCGTCGGCGATGGCGAAGGGGACGTTGAGCATACGGGCGAGGGTCTGGGCGAGCAGCGTCTTGCCCGAGCCGGTGGGGCCCAGCAGCAGGATGTTGGACTTCGCCAGCTCGATGCCGTCGTCGCGGTGGCTGCCGTTCTCCCCGGCCTGCACCCGCTTGTAGTGGTTGTAGACCGCGACCGACAGCGCCTTCTTGGCGGCCTCCTGGCCGACGACGTAGCCCTCGAGGAACTCGTAGATCTCGCGGGGCTTGGGCAGCTCCTCCCAGCGGACCTCGGAGGTCTCCGCGAGCTCCTCCTCGATGATCTCGTTGCAGAGGTCGATGCACTCGTCGCAGATGTACACACCCGGACCCGCGATGAGCTTCTTCACCTGCTTCTGGCTCTTGCCGCAGAACGAGCACTTGAGCAGATCGCCGCCGTCACCGATGCGTGCCACGAGGTGCTTCCCCTTCGCCTGGGATCCGCCTTGTTCTGCGAACCCGAGTGCTTGCCTATCGACGGTACCTTGCCGGGCCCCCCGTGCGGGCCCCCCTTGGCCCTGTTCGGCCAAGGGAGGTCCGTCGTGAAGAGCGCGGAGGCAACCGGGACGGCTGACCGACGGAAGACGGTCAGACGGCCACGGACGACTTGCGCGTCGAGACGATCTGGTCGACCAGACCGTAAGCGAGCGCGTCCTCAGCGGTGAGGATCTTGTCCCGCTCGATGTCGTCGCGGATCCGCTCGATCGGCTGGGTGGAGTGCTTGGCCAGCATCTCCTCCAGCTGCGTGCGCATCCGCAGGATCTCCTGCGCGGCGATCTCCAGGTCCGACAGCTGCTCGCGGCCCGTCTGGGTGGAGGGCTGGTGGATCAGCACCCGGGCGTTCGGCAGCGCCATGCGCTTGCCCGGGGTGCCCGCGGCCAGCAGGACCGCGGCGGCGGAGGCGGCCTGGCCCATGCAGACCGTCTGGATGTCCGGCTTCACGAACTGCATCGTGTCGTAGATCGCGGTCAGCGCGGTGAACGAGCCGCCCGGCGAGTTGATGTAGATCGAGATGTCACGGTCGGGGTCCATCGACTCCAGGCACAGCAGCTGCGCCATGACGTCGTTGGCCGAGGCGTCGTCGATCTGGACGCCCAGGAAGATCACGCGCTCCTCGAAGAGCTTCGCGTACGGGTCGTACTCGCGCACGCCCTGCGAGGTGCGCTCGACGAAGCGCGGAACCACGTAGCGGGATTCGACCTGCGGGCCCGTGTAGAGGCCGCTGGGGGACGAGATGTTCATGCGGGTGTTCACCATCCTGATGGCGGTCGGTGGGCTGGATTGCGGCTTACTGGCGTACGGCCGGGGATCAGGCCCCGGTGCCGCCGCCGCCCGGAACGCCGGAGGCGTGGGTGATGATCTCGTCGATGATCCCGTACTCCTTGGCCTCCTCGGCCGTGAACCAGCGGTCGCGGTCACCGTCGCGGATGATCGTCTCGACGCTCTGGCCGGTGTGCTCGGCCGTGATCTCGGCCATGCGCTTCTTGGTGCGCAGCAGCTGCTCGGCCTGGATCTTGATGTCGGAGGCGGTGCCGCCCAGGCCCGCGGAGCCCTGGTGCATGAGGATGTCGGTGTTCGGCAGCGCGAAGCGCTTGCCGGGGGTGCCACCGGTGAGCAGGAACTGGCCCATGGAGGCGGCCAGGCCCATGCCGATGGTGACGACGTCGTTCGGGATGTACTGCATGGTGTCGTAGACCGCCATGCCGGCCGTCACCGAACCACCGGGGCTGTTGATGTAGAGGTAGATGTCCTTGGTCGGGTCGGCGGCCAGGAGGAGCATCTGCGCGGTGATCTTGTTGGCGATGTCGTCGTCGACCTGCTGGCCGAGGAAGATGATCCGCTCCCCGAGCAGCCGGTTGTAGACCTGGTCGCCGAGGCCACCACCGATGGCGATGTCACCGGCGGCAGAAGGCATCAGATTCGTCACGTGTCCACCTGCTCGTCTCTGACGGCAACGGGCCGTCTCCGCGTCTTCTCTCGGGAACCGGGGGGCTGCGGTGCCGGTGGGCGCCGGCGCGCTGCCTTTTCTCCCCTGCCCTCGTATCTACGGACCCTAACGCGCTGGTCGGCGGGCGCCATCCCGCATCAGGAACTGTTCGCTCTGAGCGCATGAGCCACGGCCGC
Organism: Streptomyces sp. NPDC049585; assembly: GCF_040675615.1. Taxonomy (NCBI): domain Bacteria; kingdom Bacillati; phylum Actinomycetota; class Actinomycetes; order Kitasatosporales; family Streptomycetaceae; genus Streptomyces; species Streptomyces sp. NPDC049585. Next base: position 231,146 of record NZ_JBFAPE010000006.1, read on the forward strand.
GGGAACCTGCGGCAGGCCCCGGGCGAACACGACGGGCCCGGACGCGCAACGCGTCCGGGCCCGTGCGCTCACTCACCGGAGCGGCTGAGGGGCGACCTCGGGGGCTCAGGCCTCCGTGGTCTCCGCGGCGGCCTCGGCAGCCTCGGCGGCCTCGTCGTCGTCTCCCTCGTCGAGGTCGACGACCTCGCCGTTGGTGTCCTTGACCGTGGCGGCCTCGACGACGGTCGCGAGGGCCTTGCCGCGGGCGACCTCACCGACGAGCATCGGGACCTGGCCCTGCTCGACGACGGCCTGCGCGAACTGGTCGGGGGCCATGCCGGAGGACTGCGCGCGGCGCATCAGGTGCTCGGTCAGCTCGTCCTGGCCGACGGAGACCTTCTCCTTGTTGACGATCTCGTCGAGGACGAACTGGGTCTTGATGCCCTTCTCGGCCTGCTCCTTGAGCTCGGCGTCGAACTCCTCGGCCGTCTTGCCCTGCATCTCGAGGTACTTCTCGAGGGTCATGCCGATCTGGCCGAGCTGGTGGTGCTCGAGGTTGTGCTTGCGGGTGCGGATCTCGTCCTCGAGCAGCTTCTCGGGCATCGGGACCTCGACCAGCTTCAGGAGCTCCTCGAGCACCTTCTCCTGGGCCTGGGTGGCCTGGTCGAACTTCTTCATGCGCTCAAGGCGCTTGCGGCTGTCGGCCTTGAGCTCCTCCAGCGTGTCGAACTCGCTCGCCATCTGGGCGAACTCGTCGTCCAGCTCGGGCAGTTCGCGGGCCTTGACGGCCTTGACGTCGACCTTGATCTCGGCGTCCTTGCCCTCGGCGCTGCCACCCTTGAGCTGCGAGGTGAAGGTGGCGGAGCCGCCGGCCTCCAGGCCCTTGACGGCGTCGTCGATGCCGTCGAGGAGCTGGCCGGAGCCGATGGTGTAGTCGACGTCCTGGGCGACGCCGTCCTCGAGGACCTCGCCGTCGACCTTGGCCTCCAGGTCGACGGTGACGATGTCGCCCTCGGCGGCGGCGCGCTCGACCGGCGAGGTGGTGGCGAAGCGCTCACGCAGCTGCTCGACGGACTTCTCGACGTCCTCGTCGGTGACCTCGGTCGCGTCGACGGTGACCTCGATGCCGGAGTAGTCCGGGATCTCCAGGGCGGGACGGATGTCGACCTCGGCGGTGAAGGTCAGCAGCTCGCCGTCCTTCAGCTCCGTGATGTCGACGTCGGGCTGACCCAGCGGGTTCAGCTCGCCCTTGTTGACGGCCTCGGTGTAGAACTTCGGGAGGGCGTCGTTGACGGCCTCCTCCAGCACCGCACCGCGCCCGAAGCGCTGGTCGATCACGCGGGCCGGGATCTTGCCCTTGCGGAAGCCCGCCACCGTGACCTGCTGGTTGATCTTCTTGTACGCCGCGTCGAGGCTGGGCTTGAGCTCCTCGAAGGGCACCTCGACAGTGAGCCGAACCCGAGTCGGGTTCAGGGTCTCCACGGCGCTCTTCACGGTTCGGTCTCCTTGGGGCTGACTTCTGGGATTCTGCTGATGTCCAGCGGATCGCGCCCGGTCGACAGACACACGGACACGTAGCTTGCATAGTAACCGCAAGCCCCAGGGGGCCCCAATGTGATCTTGCTGGTCGGGGTGGCCGGATTCGAACCGACGACCTTCCGCTCCCAAAGCGGACGCGCTACCAAGCTGCGCCACACCCCGTAAGTGCGAGACGTAGGGTACATGCCCAGGGGGCGTCCGGACGCCGCTTTTTTGCAGGGCAACCGGTGCACGGGGGCGGCGTGCGAGGCACTGCCTCGACCCGCTACGATGCACACCGTGCCGCGTGCCCCTTGTGGCGCACGCGCAGCGCACGCGGGCGTAGCTCAATGGTAGAGCCCCAGTCTTCCAAACTGGCTACGCGGGTTCGATTCCCGTCGCCCGCTCCACGGAACGCCTCCGACCCCCGGTCGGAGGCGTTCGTGCGTCCGGCACACACCTTCCGAGGACGCGCCTTCAGAACTTGATGCCGTTGATCGTCTGGGCGAGCGAGCTGAGGAAACGGTTGATCGAAGGCGCCATGCCGGTCGACGCGAGGAAGAAGCCGAAGAGGATCGCGACGATCGCGGGCCCCGCCTTGATGTTGTTGCTTCGGATCATCACCACCAGGATGATCGCCAGGAGCAGCACCACGGACAGTGAGATGGCCACAACTGATCACACCTTCGATAGGGAACACCCGGCCCGGACCACGACCATCGTGCCACCAACTCGCCCCGTATTGGGATGCCGTGACGATTCATCGGGGTACGAGTAAGGGTTCGTCCCCGCAGCCCGGCGCCACTTGCGTCCCAGCAGCCTCAGGACTGCGGCTCGGACGAGCGCAGGTGTCGCATCAGCATCTCCAGTGCCTCCCACCCCTCGGCCGTCTCTCCGTCACCCAGGACGTAGTAGTAGCCGGGCCGCCCGGCGGGCCCCAGCCGGACGGGCGCGGTGGGCAGCGGCGTACGGGCGGCGTGGGCGCGGCCGACGCCGTGCACCTCCTCGGCCCCGAGGACGAAGGCGTACGGCATCGGCGGCCGCTCCAGGCGCGGCGGCGCGGTGAGGTCGGCCCGGCCGTGGCGCACCTGGCAGAGCATCGTGCGCAGCCCGTGCCGGGCGGTCAGCTCCTGCGCCAGCTCCTGCAGGGCCGCGAGCGGGAGCTCCTCGCCGGCGGCGAAGCCGACGGCCACGGTGAGGTCCTCCTCGACCCCGTCGGCCGTGCGCACGACGCGCAGGGTGCCCTGGGCCCGGCCGCCGACGAGGACGGTCCAGGTGGGCCTGGGAGCGCGTTCGTGGGCCAGGTCGGTGAGCTGCCGGCGTGACCAGGGCAGGTTGGCGGGCTCGGCGGTGCCCCAGCCGGCCGGCAGGCAGCCGGCGAGGTGCTGCCAGACGGCCTCCACGGCGCCGCCGAGGACGAGGTGGGCGTCCGGCTGGTGGTGGGTGCGCAGTGTGATCAACAGCTGGCGTTCGCCGGTGGGCGCGGTCTCGCCGAAGGCGGCCGCCATCGGCGTGTCGCCGGCGGCGTCGCGCGCTGGGGCGAAGGCCCCGTCCTGCCAGCGCAGCACGGCGCCGGAGAGCCCGTCGTAGTAGCCGTCGCGCTCGTCCTGCACGACCCAGCGCGACGGCTGGGCGGTGAGCAGGGTGCGGGTGGCCAGGGACAGGCGGCTGTGGCCGGGGGTGACGATCTGCAGGCCGCGGTCGCTCTCCAGGGCGGCGCGCCAGGCCTCGGACAGCCAGCTGGTGGTGGCGATCACGGGGCGGTCCTGCAGCACGACGGCGACCTGCTCCGTGAGCACGTCCACGGCGGGCTGCGCGGCGGCCGGCGCGGGCACGGCGGTGACGCCGGAGACGTCGACCGGGGTGCCCGGGTCGTCGGTGCCCGGGGCGCCGGGCGGCCAGACGCGGCCGCCGAGCAGCTTGGCCAGGCGGGCGGCGAAGACGCCGGCGAGCCGCTCGGCGTCCGGCACGGCCGTGGAGGCGCGGGCCTCGACCCACCACAGCGGCCCGTCGCCGGCGGGTGCCGGCTCGCCGAGCAGCCGGGTGGCCTCCCCGGGCACCTGCAGCAGCAGCGGTGCCTCGATGGAGACCAGCGGTCGTCCCTGCTCGTCGCACAGCTGCACCACGGCGCCGTCGGCGGTGGTCTGCACGTGCAGGTCGGGGCCGCCCGAGAGCAGGCCGGCCAGGACGCTCCAGGCGTCCGGCATGCGCTCGGTCAGCGCGATGACGTCCTTGGTCATGCCCGCTCCGCTTCGTCGGTCTGCTCGGCCAGGGCCGTCTGGATCAGCCGGGTCGGCTCGCCGCGGCGCACCAGTGTGCCGCGGCCCGGCGGCTGGGTGCCGGCGTAGACGCCGGGGAAGAGCTGGCCCTCCTGCCGGTCGCCGGTCATGACGACGGCGGTGGTGCCGGATTCGCGCAGCGTCATCAGGAACGGCTCGTACAGCGCGCGCGAGGCGCCCGCCACGCGGCGGGTGACGACGAAGTGCAGGCCGATGTCCTGGGCGGAGGGGATGAACGGCAGGAACGGCGCCAGCGGCTGCTGGCCGGCGGTGGTGAGGATGTCGTAGTCGTCGATGAGGATGACGATGCGCGGCCCGGAGTACCAGGTGCCGGACGCCATGGCGTCCTGGGCGGCGAGGTCGTCCGGCATGCGCTTCTCGAGCTCGGTGGCGATGCCGGTGGCCAGCGCGCCGCACAGCCGGGAGTTGTGCGCGTAGCCGCCGCGGTACTCCTCGGGCACGAGCTTGCGCAGACCGCGCCGGGGGTCCATGACGGCGAAGACGAGCTCGTCGTCGCCGTAGCGCTCCATCAGGCCCTCGGCGACGAGCCGCAGCAGGTTGGTCTTGCCGCACTCGCTGTCGCCGAGGATCAGCAGGTGCTGGTCGCGCCGGAAGAGGTCCAGCAGGACGGGCGCGAGCGCACTCTGGTCCAGGCCGAGCGGCACCCGGTTGGGTTCGGCGGTCGGCGAGGGCAGCGAGGCCGCGGGGATGCGGGCGGGCAGGACGCGTACGCGCTGGGCGCCGTCGCCGGACCAGGCGGCCCGGATGACCATGGCCGCCTGCTCGACGGCCGGGCCGAGCTCGGAGGTCGAGGCGAGGGAGTCGATGCGCGGCAGCGCCGTCTGGGCGAAGAGCTTGCCGTCGGTGAGCACCCGGCCGGGCTCGTCGGGGGCGAGGGTCTCGGCGAGCTTGCGGTCGATGCTGGAGTCGCCGGGGTCGTTCAGGCGCAGCTCGACGCGGGTGCCGAAGGTGGCCTGGGTGGCGATGCGCACGTCGTTCCAGCGCAGCATGGAGGCCACGACGTGGATGCCGTAGCCGCCGCCGCGCTTGAGCAGGTCGGTGACGGCGTCCTCGATCTCGGCGAAGTCGTCGCGCAGGGCGCCGAAGCCGTCGATGACCAGGACGATCTCGGTGGAGGCGAGCTCGGTCACCTTGCCCTCGGCGCGCAGCTCGCGCAGCCGCTCGACGGAGTCGATGCCGTGCTCGCGGAAGAGCTCCTCGCGCGCGGCGAGCATGCCGCGCACCTCCTCGACCGTACGGGCGGCGCGCTCGCGGTCGGCGCGGCCGGCGATGCCGCCGACGTGGGGCAGGCCGGAGAGCGCGGCCAGGCCGCCGCCGACGAGGTCCAGGCCGTAGATGCCGACCTCGCGCGGGGTGTGCGTCATGGCCAGCGACAGTGCGAGGGTGCGCAGCAGCGTGGTCTTGCCGGCCTGGGGGCCGCCGATGACGGCGGCGTGGCCGCCGGCGAGGGAGAGGTCGAGGACCCACTGGCCCTGCCACTGGCGGGCGGGGTCGTCGAGGATGCCGAGCGGCACCTTCATGAAGCCGGGGCGTACGGCCAGTTGCATGCCGCGGGCGCCGGAGTGCACGGGTCCGGCCGAGACGTCGAGGGAGACGGCCCGGGGCAGCGGGGGCAGCCAGATGGCCCGGGTGGGGCTGGCGGCGGCCCGCAGCTGGTCGACGATGACGGACATCGTGGTGGGGCCGGGGTTGCGGTGGCGCATGGCCGGCTCGCCCTCGCCGGGGCCGGCCTCGGGCTCGGCGAGGTCGTTGTAGTCGGGGTAGGGCAGGACGGTCGGGCCGGTGTCGTCGCTCTCGCGCAGGGCGGGGCCGCGGTAGGGGCCGGAGACGAAGCTGGCCTTGAACCGCTCGTAGGCGCTGACGTCGACCTTGAGGTAGCCGAAGCCGGGGATGGGCGGCAGGTTGAAGGCGTCGGTGGTGTCGAGGACGGTGCGGGACTCGTCGGCGGAGAAGGTGCGCAGGCCGAGCCGGTAGGACAGGTAGGTGTCCAGGCCCTTGAGCTTGCCGCCCTCGATGCGCTGGCTGGAGAGCAGCAGGTGCACGCCGATGGAGCGGCCGATGCGGCCGATGGACAGGAACAGGTCGATGAAGTCGGGCTTGGCGGTGAGCAGTTCGCCGAACTCGTCGATGACGACGAACAGGTGCGGCAGCGGGTCGAGGTCGGGACGGGTTGCGCGCAGGGCGGCGTAGTGGCCGATGTCGGCGACGTTGCCGGCGTCCTTGAGGACCTGCTGGCGGCGCTGGACCTCGCCGGCGAGGGAGGAGTGGACGCGCTCGACGAGGCCGGCCTGGTTCTCCAGGTTGGTGATGACGCCGGCGACGTGCGGCAGGTCGGCGAAGGGCGCGAAGGTGGCGCCGCCCTTGTAGTCGACGAGGACCATGGCCAGGTCCTCCGGCGGGTGGGTGGCGACCAGGGCGAGGACGAGGGTGCGCAGCAGCTCGCTCTTGCCGGAGCCGGTGGCGCCGACGCACAGGCCGTGCGGGCCCATGCCGAGTTCGGAGGACTCCTTGAGGTCGAGCAGGACGGGCTCGCGGCTGTCGCTGACGCCGATCGGTACGCGCAGGAAGGCGCGCTCGCCGCGCGGCTGCCACAGGGCGCCGACGTCGAGGGCGGCGGGGTCGTCGATGCCGAGGAGTTCGGCGAAGTCGACGGGGCCGGACAGCGGCGCGTCGACGAGGGATTCGGCGGACAGGCGCAGCGGGGAGAGCTGGCGGGCCAGGCCCTCGGCGCCGGCGGCGGTGGCCGCGTCGACGGTGCCGCCGGAGGTGAGCGGTTCGGGGTGGCGCAGGTCCTCGATGCGCACCTCGTCGCCGTCGACGGTCAGGCGCAGCGAGACGTGGCCGGGTTCCTGGATGCGCTCGGCGACCAGGTGCAGGACGGTCACGCCCATGTCGGGCAGGGGCACGGCCTCGTCGGGGCGGGGCAGTTCGGTGGCGTCCTCGCCGTAGCCGTCGCTGACGACCAGCAGGCGGCCGGCCATCTCCAGGGCGTCCTTGCCGGACAGGCCGCGGCGCACCTCGGCGGCGTAGGAGGCGCGCTGGCGCAGGTCGCGGCCCATGAGGCGGCCGAGGGCGGCCAGGGAGGGGGCGATGCGGCGGGCGGCGACGGGGCCGTCGTGCTCCTCGGGGTCGAGGGTGTGGGGCAGCCACTTCAGCCAGTTCCAGTCGGCCATGCGGTCGCCGGGGCAGGCGAGGGCGAGGGCGACGTCGTCGGGGGCGTGGGTGACGGCGGTCTGGGCGAGCAGGGCGCGGGCGACGCGCAGGACGCCCTCGCGGTCGCCGACGACGCTGACGTTGCCGGCGCGGTCGAGGGGGACGGTCAGGGGCAGGTCGGCCGCGGTGGTGAAGCGGTTCTTCAGGGCCCCGGCCTCGTTGAGCATGAAGCGGTCGGGCGGGGTGAGCACGCTGCCGCCGGGGCGGCCGACCGTGATCTCGCGCACGGGCATGCGGCCGGTGCCCACGCGCACGCGCAGGAAGTCGCCGTCCAGGCGGCGGCGCTCCCACAGCCGGGCGGGGTCGCGCACGATGTCGTACAGCGCCTCCGGCGGCGGGTCGAGGACGCGGGCGACCTCGCGGCGCTCGCGCTCCTCGGCACCGAGCTCCTCGCGCAGCTCCTCCAGGTACTCCAGGTAGCGCTCGCGCTGCTGGCGCCGGGTGCGCTGGGCCTTGCCGCGCTGGGAGAGCAGCATGCCCACCGAGCCGATGACGGTGACGACGAGCACGATCGCGCCGAGCGAGGCGAACTGGCTGTTGCGCACGACCGTCATCATGATCACGGAGCTCATGACGCCGGCGATGGGCATGAGGGAGTGCAGGGCGCCGCCGGTCTTGCCCTCGGGCAGGTTGGGCGGCGGCTCGATGGTGCGCGCCTCCGGCGCCGGCAGTGGGCGCGTGGTGCGGGCGGGGCGGTGGACTATTCGGGTGGTCATCGAAACGCCTGCTTATCGGTCGCTGCTCGACGGGCGCCGGTTCATGGCGCGGGTGAGGACTTCGGCCGCGAGCTCGGTGACGGCCTCGCGGGTGCCCTGGCCGAGGAGATCGGTGCGGATGGGCCCGCCGCCGGCCAGGTGCCGGTCGTACGGCAGGGTGACGACCTTGACCCCCTCCAGCTGCAGGTGCTCGCTCGCCGCGGCCACGTCGAGCGTCATGTGGGGGGACGTCGCGGTGAGGACGACCACGGTGCCCGGCAGCATGCGCGGCCGCGGCACGGAGGCCATCCACTCCAGGACGGCGCGGGTGCTGGTGATGCCCTCGGCGGTGGCCGGGGTGACCAGGACACGGGCCTGGGCGGCCGACAGGGCGGTGCGCGAGAGCTCGCTGGGCAGGCTGTCGCAGTCGACGACGGTGATGCCGAAGTAGCGCCGCAGCGCCACCATCGCCGAGCGGTACTCCGCCAGTTCCAGCCGGTTGCCGACGCGGCCCTGGCTGCCGGGCAGCAGCCAGCCGCGCTCGGGCAGCTGGACGAGGTAGCCGACGACGTCGGTCAGCTGCATCGAGGGGTCCAGGATCCGGGCCAGGTCGCTGGTGGTCCAGCGCACCTTGGTCACGCCCAGCCGGGAGGCCAGGGTGCCGAGGTTGGCGTCCGCCTCCAGCATCAGCACCGGGTCCTGGCGGTAGTGCGCGTACGTGCGTCCCAGCAGGGCGGTGACGGTGGTCTTGCCCGCGCCGCCGCGGATGCTGGTGACCACGATCTGCCGGCCGGTGGTCAGCGGCTGCTGCAGCGCCTGGGCGGTGCGGGTGGCCTCCTCCACCTCGCGGGTGGCGGAGGAGCCGACGAGCCGGCGCAGCGAGCGGGAGGTGCGGCGGGCCGCCGAGTCGCCGGCCAGCTGCTTGCCCTTGACCAGCTCGGGCGGCAGGGGCAGTTCCATGGTGACCGGCGTGGGCAGCGGCCTGGGCGCGGGCGCCGGGGCCGGCGCGGGGGCCGGCTCCGGCGCGGCGGCCGGCGGCGCCGGCTCCTGTGCGTCCTTCCCCGGGGCGTCCGCGGGGATCGGGTTCTCCTTGAGCTTGCCGAGGTCGTTGGTCAGGTCGCGCAGGTTGCGCAGGACGTCGCCCTGCCAATCGTCCTGGGACATGGGGTTTCTCCTGGGTCTGCCGTACGCACTAGAACTGGTGGAGCAGGCGCACGTACACGCCGAACACGCCGACCGCCAGCGGGAACAGGGCGATCACGCCGATGGTCTCGACGAGGTCCACCGCGCGGCGCAGCCGCACGCCGACGTGTTCCGGCAGCCGCACAGCCAGGACGGCCAGCGGTGCGACGGCCACCGCGCACAGCGCGGCCAGCGGCCCGTACGGGGTGCCGTGCACGTGGTCGGTCCACAGCACCGCCAGGCGCACCAGCAGCACCAGCGACGCGGCCAGCAGCGCCACGACCTCGGCGACCAGCGGGAAGGCGCGCGAGCGGGAGAGCAGGACGACGGCGAGGACGGCACCGACGCCGACCGTCCAGCCCGTGGGCGCGGTGACGGCGAGCAGTCCGCCGGCGGTGGCGGAGGCGGCGACGACGACCGTGGCCAGAGCCAGGCCCCGGTGGGTGGCGGCGAGCGCGGTCTCCACCTCGTGGCGGCTGACGGAGGCGCCGCCGGAGCGGCGGTCGTCCAGGCCGGTCAGGCCGGCCGCCATCAGCGCGAGGCGGGGCAGCAGGCCGAGGACCACCACGGAGACGACGGCCATGACGGAGCCCAGGCGGGCCGCGTCGTCCTGCACGAGGGCCACGGCCTCCCACACGCCGCCGGTGGCCACGACCGCACCGGCGCCGATCAGCCCGCCCTTGCCCAGGGGCGAGAACAGGCCGAGCAGGGCCAGGGTGACGGCGAGCGCGGCGGCCGTGCCGGCGAGCCGGGCCGGGCCGCTCCAGGCGTGCGCGTCGGCGCCGGTCCACGCGGCGAGGACGCCGAGGGCCCCGCCGGTCAGCACCAAGGTGGTGCCCAGGTCGCGGGCGGCCTGCCCGCCGCGGTGGCCCAGGCGGGCGGCGACGGCGCCGACGACGGCGAGGAGCACGGCCACGACGGTCAGCGGGCCCGCCACGGCGGCGGTTCCCAGGCTGCTGCGGGCGAGCACGCCGGCGGCCACCGCGAGGGCGATCGTGGCCAGGCTCGCGGTCCACCGCCGCGCCTCGGGTCGCCAGCGCCAGGACCGTACGTCCAGGTCCTCGGCGACCTCGTCGGTGACGTCGTGCACGACGGGCGCGGACGGCGCGTCCTCGACGCGCACGAGCCGCAGCAGCGCGCCGTCGGGCACCTGCGCCTCGGCGAGGGTGCCGTCCTGCGGCAGAACCGTTCCGTCAGCGGTGATCAGATGCCGGGCGGCCGGGCGCCTGCCGACCCTGTCGTCCAACAGCCGCAGGACGTCGGGCAGCAGTCGCCCGATCGGTTCGTCCGCGGGCAGCACGAGATCCACCCGGCGGCGGTCGCCGACGAGGGTCACCCTGCTCAATTCCGTACGCTGTTTGGCCCCCACGTTCACCACGCGGCAGAACCTATCACTGGGCTCATGACGAGGGCTCCGTCACTTTCTGCGTTCCTTTCGGCTTCTTCGCCGCTTTCGTGTGCGAGGCGGCCGGCTCGGGTACGGCCGACGGCGAAACGGACGGGGTCGCATCGGCACTCGCCGACGGCCCCGGCGTCGCCGGCGCGTACCGCTGTTGCTGCTGCTTTTGCTGTTCCTTCTGCTTGGCCAGGGTGACCTTGATGAAGGACCAGCCCACACAACCGGCGCACAGCACCGCGGCAATGGCTATTCCGGCGAACACCTTGCCGAGCTTCTCGTCCGCCGTGCGCCGCGCCCGCTGGGCCCCGAAGAGCAGGGCGTCGCGCATCCGCCGGCGCCGTACCGAGACGGACTCCAGCAGTTGACTGTCGTAATCCTTCGCCATCATTCCCCGCTAGTTCCGCGTACTGCTCATTGAAGCCCACCGATGATTGACGATGTGCGCATCAGTAATGCGGATAACGCTCGTACGGAAAGACCGGTTCGCCGTCCGCGACCGGCCCCGCGCCGTGGAACGCGTACGCCAGGTCGTCGGCGACCTCGGCGATGACGGCACGCCCCTCCGTGACGGACAACCACGCCGCCGGCAGCGCGGCGTCACCGTACAGGGCGCCGATCAGATTGCCGCACACGGCCCCCGTCGAATCGCTGTCACCGGAGTGGTTGACCGACAACAGCAGCGCCTGCGTCACCGAGTCGGGACGGGCCAGGGCCGCGTACACGGCGATGGCCAGGGCCTCCTCGGCGACCCAGCCGCCCCCGAGGCGCTCGGCCTGCTCCGGCGCCGGCTCCCCCTCGGCGGCCAGGTCCAGGGCCCGGCGCAGCGCCGCGCTCGTCTCCTCGTGCCCCCGGTGCCGGGCGAGCAGTTCGAGGGCGCGCAGCACCGCGCCCTCCAGCGACTCCCCGTCCAGCAGGTGCCGGACGATCGCGGCGAACGCACCCGCGGCGTACGCACCCGTCGGGTGGCCGTGGGTGATGTGCGCACAGTGCGCGGCCAACCGGAAGGCATCGGGGGCGGGCAGGCCGATCAGCCCGAACGGTGCCGAGCGCATGACCGTCCCGCAGCCCTTGGAGTCGGGGTTGACCGGCCCGTGCGAGCCGTCGAGCGGACCGTACGGGTCGGGCACGTACTCCTGCCGCAGCCCCGACAGACAGGCGTTGCCGGGCGCCCGCCGCGCGTACAGCCACGGCTGCAGCCGCAGCCACCCCGAGCGCACCAGGTCGTCGCCACCCTTCGGCCGGGGCGGGGCCGGGTGGGTCTGCGTCTCCAACCAGCGCAGGTAGGCGTTGCGCACGAGCGCGGTCTCCGCGCCGCCGATGCCGCTGATGCCCTTCGACTGCGCCTGCGCGCGGGCTCGGATGAGGCCCTCGGCCGTGAACAGCGTCATCTGCGTGTCGTCGGTGACATACGCGACGACGCCGTTGCCCGCCGGCACGGGGCCGGTGATGCCCCGAGGGCCGAAGGAGGAGCGGATGCGGTCGAGGGAGAGGAACTCCACCGGGTTCCCCAGGGCGTCACCGACCGCACCGCCCAGCAGACAGCCGCGGATGCGGGCGCGGAGGGTGTGGACGTCGGCTTGCAGCGCGGGGTGCGTCACCGGCCCTCGCGGGGGCGGTAGTGCGTCCGGTAGAGCTCGATCGCCTGCTCGAACGGGAAGCTCGGCACAAAGCTGACCTGGCCGTCGTCCTTCGCGATGACCACGTGCGAGCCGCCGAGGTTCTCCGGCGGGCGGGTGGGATCCGGCTCCGGCGCGCCCGTCGCGTAGACGAGGTACCCCTCGTCGAACTCATGGACCGCCAGCCCCATGGGGCTGCCGTCCGGCCACGTCGCGGGGCAGTACCCGCGCGCGACGGCCACGGCCTCCTCGGGGGTCGACGGCACGCGGGGCGCGTATTCGGGGGTGTGGGAGGACATCGTCGTTGTCGTTCCTACGTTCCTACTGGGCGGCGGTCGGGTTGTGGGGGTGGGGCTGGGGGTGGGGGTGAGGTTGGGGTTGGGGCTGGGGAGTGGCGTACGGGTTGTGCTGCGGGTGGACGGGCTGGGTGTACGGGTTCACCTGCGGCGTGGCGTACGGGTTGGGGTAGGGGTTGTACTGCGGGTGCACCGGCTGCTGGACCGGCTGGTTGTTGTACGGGTTCACCATCGGCTGGTGCGGCGTCTGCGGGTGGACGGGCTGCTGGTGAACGGGCTGCTGGTGCGGCGTCTGCGGGTGCACCGGCTGCTGGTGAACCGGCTGCTGGTGAACCGGCTGCTGGACCGGCTGGTGAACCGGTTGCTGGTGCGGGGTGACCGTCGGCACCGCTGGGGCATGCTGCGGCAGCGGCGGCACCGGCTTGCGGTTGGCGTCCATGACGATCGACCAGACCCCGGCCGCGTTCGTGTGGATGGGAACGTCGCTGACGAGCTTCGCCTGGGTGTCCACCCACAGGATCCTGCCGTGGTGGTTCACCGCGGTGAAGGCGTGGCCCGTGGCCGCGACGCCGTCCGGCGTCGGCCAGGACACGGCGATGGCGGCCGCCGACCCGTGCCCGGACGCACGCAGCCGCTGGGCCAGCTGGTCGTAGGCCGGCCCCTTGCCCTCGTAGTGGTACGAGGAACCGGCCCAGCGCTCGATGTTCGCGGTGGAGTTCCGCTCGGCCGACATGCGGTCCAGTGTGCCGTCCGGCAGCATGTCCCACGTACGCGGCGCGGAAACCTGAGGATTGCCGTACCAGGTCTCCAGGAACGAGCGGAGACAGTCCGCACAGTTGTTGCTCCGGCCGGGCACGGACAGGCCGCCGTCGTTCTGAAGCTGCGCCCAGTGCTCGGTCGGGTCCGGGAAGCGCTGGAAGTTGCCGGCGGCGTCGCGCGGGACGGCGTTCTCCAGCAGCACCTGGTCGATCGCGTGCGGCTCCCGCAGTCCGGCGGGTCCGCCCTTGAGCTCGTTGCGGATGTCGAGGTGGCTCGCGGACGCGGTGGAGGGCTGGGGGACGGGGTCGCGCGGGGTGTAGAGGGGGTCGTGCTTCCCACTGAGCTCACTGGGCCGCTCGGGGGCGGAGGAGTCGTGGTGGGGGTTGCCGTCCTGGTGCCCATGGTCACCGGCGGGGTGGTCACTGTCGTGCCCGGAGGGCGCGTCGTGGCCGGAAGGGGCGTCGTGACCGGAGGGCGCGTCGTGACCGTGCGCGGCGTCGTGACCCGAAGGCACGTCGTGAGCGGGCTCGTGACCGGGCTCGTGCCCGGAGGGCGCGTCGTGGTGCGCGGGCGCGTCGTGACCGTGGGGCGCCGCGGCGGGCGCATCGTGCCCGTGAGGGGTGGCCGCGGGCGCATCGTGCCCGTGCGGGGCCGTCGCCGGCGCATCGTGGTGGCCGGGCCCGGCCTCCGGGGTGCCGTGGCCGGGGCCGTGCCCCGGTACCTCGCGCGGACCGCCGTCCACGCCCGGAGCGTGCGCACCGGGCGCATGCGCCGCGTTCTCCACACCATCCGCACCGTGCGCGCCGGAGGCGTGCGCCCCCGACGCACCATCCGCACCGTGCGCGCCCCCGGCACCGCCGCCGTCCCCGCCACCCGCATGCACACCCACCGGCTGCTCCGCGTGAACCGACGGCGCATGGACCGACGGCGCGTGGACCGGCGTGGCCGTGGACGAGGGGATCTGCTGGTGCGCGGCACGGTCGGCAGCGGAAGCCTCGACCGGGATGGGCTCCGTGTGGGGCGCGCCCGTCGGGGAGACCATCGTGCCGTTGTCGTGCAGGATCGTTCCGTCAGGCAGCTTCACCGAGTGGTCGGCCACCGACACCGGTACGGAGAGGTCGTGCGGTACGGCGATGCCGCCCTCCGGCACGGAGAAGCTGGCCGGCGTGATCTTCGCGCCGTTGCCCAGGTTCGCCTTGAGGCCGGACATCATGTCGCCGACCTTCGGGATCGAGATCTTGAGGCCCTCGATGCCCTTGCCGAGGCCCTTGGCGACGTACGTCATCGGGTCGATGACCTTGCCGATCTTGCCCGCGACGCTCGCGACCTTTGCGACCGTTCCGGCCTTGGCGACGTTGCCGGCGCCGGTGAGGGTGGTCAGGATGTTGAAGGTGACGGCGCCGGCCGCGCGGGCCGGGTTCTTGCTCCATTCGTCCCACGCCAGCATGGCCTTGCCGGCCTCGCGGGCGACCTTCTTCGAGTCCTGCACGAACTTCGGCAGCATGGAATCGGGAATGGCGCGGCCGATGGGGCTGGAATAGACGGCCACGCCCACGGCGAGCATGCCCAGTCCCTTCCAGGCGTTCTTCATGTTGTCCCAGCCGTCGAAGCCGACGAGCGTGCCGAGGCCCTTGACCGTGCCCCAGATGCCGTCGACGATCAGGCCGTCCCACACGAACGACTTGATCCAGTGCCCGACTTCGTACCAGTGGTGGCGCTCGTCCTCCGGCTGGCCCCAGGGGGCCTTGGCGTGCTTGAGGTCCTCGGCCTTGAAGCCGTACATGTTCTTCTTGTGCGAACCGTCGTCCGCGATGAAGTGCGTGCCGCCGACAAGGTCGGTGATCTTGTTGGCGGCACGCCGCTCGGCCTCGTAGAAGGCGGCGACCGTGGTGTCGATGTCACCGCGGATGCGCTTTTGGTGGTTGACCTTGTCCTCGTCGTAGGCCCAGTCGTCGTCGCCCTTCACCGAGGCGACGAACTTCTCGGCCTCCGACTTCAGGGACTTGAGCTTCTCGGCCAGCGGCCGCACTTCACTCGCGTACTCGGTCAGCGCGGAGGAGACCTTCTCCAGCTTGCCGCCGAAATCCTTTGCGCGCTCCCGCACCGGAAGCGTCGTCGCGAAGAGCTTCTCCGCCTCCGGTGCGTGATAGAACGCCGACAGTCCGTGGAACTTGGTGTGGACGTCACCGCCCGTGTCCCGGATGTCGCCGGCATTCTTCGTCAGAGCGGACGCATCCTTCTCCAACTCGGCGAGGTTTCCGGTGAACTGCGGTATCTCCCCCGGTACGAGCACGACCCGCTACGCCTTTCCTGTGCCCTTGCCCTGCTGACCCTTGTCGTCCTGCTGGCCCTGCTTGCCCTTGAGTTCTTCGGGCGTGGGCGCCTTGATGGCGTTGTTCTGGGCGTCCTGTGCCATCTGCTCGTCGCCGTGGACGTACGCCTTGGTCGCCTCGACGGCGCCCTTCATGGACTTGCCGGTCCGCGCGGCGATGAACTGCAGGTCGCCCTTCGTCTTCTGCGCGAACTCGGCGAGCGCGACGGCCACCAGGCCGCCCCCGCCCTCGGGCGCCTTGCCGCCGGCGGCGATGGTGCCCGCGTGCGTGCCGGCGTGCTCCATGTTGGTGGAGTACGAGGTGAACTGCCCTTCCAGCTTCCCGGCCACCTCACCGGTAGCGGAGAGGACGGAGTTCACACCGCCCACGTCGATGTCCCACTTGCCCATGCCGGACCCTCCCCACTCGTGCTAGCCGATGGCGTCGACGGCGGCCTTCGCCTTGGCCAGCGTCGACTGCGCCGTACCGTCGTTCTTCTCCATCGTCGACCGCAGCAGGTGAATGATCTGCCGCACCTCGGTCGCCGCCTTGTTCCAGCGCACTTCCTTGTCGTGATACGCGTCCGAGACGCCATCCGCCTGGAAGTCCGCCATCGCCGCCTTCACCGCGCCATCACGCTCGGTCAGCACCGTCTCCAGACGCGAGATGATGCCCTGCAACGACCCCTGCACCTCAGTGGACGCGCCCACGTCGTAACTACGACGGTCCGCACCTGCACCAGCCATGTCAGTGATCCCCCGTTCCCTTAACGACCCGAGAAGCGGGCCGCATCGAAGTTCGCCGCCGCCATCTGCTGACGCGCGTTGTCCGCCGACTCCTGGTCACCCTGACCGAACGACGAATCCATCCCCGACTGACCACCCAGAATCGCGCTCAGCGAACTGTTCAGAGCCGCCGTCACCTCATCCGAATGCGCCTTGAACTGATCGAACGCCGCCTTGCCCGAACCGTTGAACTTCCCCTCCAACGGCTGCGCGGCGACAATCAGCTGACGGATCAAACCGCCCAGATCGTCACTCGAACCCCGCGTCTTCGAAACCAGGCCGGACAGCGTCGTACTGCCCATATCGAACTTCATGAGCACAGACCCCCGAGTTCTCTCTCACGCCACTCGATGACTCGAACATGTCTACCAACATCACCAAGGTGATCACAAAGCCCTGACTGCGCTGACGGGCGCTCTGTTACGAGACCGTGGCGTGTGGTTGGTGTTGCTATGACCCGCGAACGGCCTGGAAGACGATGAACGCCACCCAGGCGACCGGCAGCAGCAGACCGAGCATGTACGGCCGCTGGCGCAGCGGCACACCCGGGTCGAGCTGCTGCCCGGGCTGCCCCGGCACGGGCGGCGGCAGCTTGGCGATCCGGGCCCGCACGACGAGGTTCCACAGCAGCGTGAACGGCGTGAAGAGCACGAGGGAAACCGGGCTCCACCAGCCCTGCACCATCGTCTTGCCGGTCATGTCGCGCCATACGGACATTCCGCAGTTGCGGCAGAACGGGCCCTCCAGGCGCAGGAACCGCATCATGACCAGAATGCCCTGATGCCCGCGCACGGTCGCATCGACGGCGGGGAAGCCACCGCAAATACGGCAGTAGGTGTGAGAAGCATGCGCAGCCGGCGCGAATCCCGGCTGAGGGTGACCCTGCTGCGGCGGCGCGTAACCGACCGGCTGCTGCGGGTGCTGGTACTGATGCTGCGGAAAAGGCTGCGATTGCGGCGGAGTCGCCACGAATGTCCCCCGTACGTATCAATCAAAGAATCCCGGACCGCGCACGACTCGCGGCGGGCACAGGCGTTCATGTCTATCAACGTTGCAATACACATGCAAAGCGCCCGGACAATCCGGACGGGCTGATGGAATCCCCGGAACCGAGCGCGGCAGTGCTCGAGGTGGGCAGACACCCCGAACCGCGCGGGGTCCGCTCGCGAACACCCCGATTCACCGCACCTCACCCCGAAGGCCCGGACCGAACCCCCTCCGTCAGCTCCGCGAGCCGCTCCCCCGCCACGACCGGCACCCGATAGCCGGCTGCTCGGACGTGCACCACGAACGCCTCAGGGAGCGGAAAGCGATACCGGTCCACGTAGAACGCCAGCACCCCGGGCCACACCCACTCCCCGTCGGTAAGAAGGGAGCCACCCCCAAGGACGGACTCCCCGGAACCGAGCACGTCCTCGACGCAGCCCATAGAGGCGAAGAGCACGTGCCCGGCCCGCAGGTAGCCGGCCAACTCGGCCGAGTCGGGTTGACTTTCCCCCACCCCCGGCCAGAATTCAGGCCCGGGCGCGTCAAGGAACTTCACGCCTCCCGCCCCTCGGAAGCCACCCCAAGATCGCGTCGCATCGCACTCCGCATGGCCCGGATCAGCTCCCATATCCCATGCTGCGCCTGCGCCGCGCCTTCCATCGTCTCGCCCGCCGCCGGCTCGCCCCGCTCAAGACGCTTGACCTGGCCGTAGGTGTCGGTCAGGGCGCGATTGACAGCGTGCGCACAGGCGAGCACCTCGTCGGGGGCGATCATCTGCGCCTCCGAATACCGGTCGCGGTGGGCGTCCTTCGCCTCCTCCAGTGCTTCCTTGTCGGCGTCTTGAACACCGCGTTCCCGCATGACATGCAGGTGCCGATTGAGCGCGGTCGTGAACTGGCGGGCATCCCTGTTGAGCTCGACGTAGCACGTACGACGCAGCGCGAGCTCCTCCCGGGACTCCTGATGCGCCCGCACCAACTCCAACTCGCGCCGCTTGACCCGCTCCGCCCCACGCTGACTGAGCAGGGCACCCGTCACGGTCCCGGCCACACCGGCAACGGCGATGATCACCGCCCCGACATCCACAGCCACCCGCCCCTCACTATCCCGTAGCGGGCCCGATCGCCGAAGGAACGGCCCATCACCGCAGTCTCAGTTGTCCGTCACAAGGCGCGTCACGCCCAGCGTCACCTCGGCGTTGGCGATCATCCGGGTGATTTCAATGGGCAGGTGCCTGAATTCCTCCATCACCACGGCATAGGGCTCCACCTGATGCCGCTGTCCGTCGAGCCCGACGGCCTCGACCACATAGCGAAACCCTCGGGGGGCCGACGGATCGGCGACGGCCTCCCACCAAGCCTCCCGGCACCGGATGAGCACGTCGGCAAGGTAGGAGGTGAGATCCGAGTGCAGAGTGACCCAGTCCGACTGCTCGAACTCCTGCAGTGGCAGGCGGGACACGTAATGCTGCAAGGCGGGCAGCAGGTTCAACGGATCAGCCGCGTACGCGTCGTCCGGCACCCCCAGCATCCGAGCAAGCTCCACCGCGTTGCGGTGCGCCCCCTCGGCCCACCCGGCAAGGTCTGTCACCAAGGCCACCTCACGTGTCGAACTCACCCGGCCAGCCCCGGTCCAGCAGCCCTTCCGACGAACGAGTGCTCATGACCGGGGGCATCAGGACCGTCCCGCCAGGTCTCGCAATGCGCTCAGGTTCGCCGCATCGGCGTCCGACCCGGGAAGCACTCTTCCTGCGTCGGCCCCGTCGACGGCCGCGAGCTCCCGGACGGCTTCGGTCGGCGAGAGCCCGCGGTTCTTCGCGGATGCGAGCCGTGCGAGCCAGAACGCCCCCGCTTCGAAGGCCGCTTCGCCGGCTGCACTCCGAGGTTCGTAACCCGCGGCTGCATCGCCGTCGGCGTCCCACAGGTATCCGAGGATCCGGCCGCCATGAGCAACCGCCACGTAGTGGACAACACCCTCGGCCTCGTCGACGTAGCCTTCCGCTTCCGAAGACGAAAACGAAGGCGCAGCCTCGGCCAGCTTCTTGAGCCTGTAGGGGACTTCAAACATGTCCCACGAGTCGAGGAGTTCGGGGTCCTCGTCCGGAAGTTCCTCGAAGCCATCGACGGTGGGCGTGGCGTACCACGTAGGGTCTCCAGGATCCGGTTCGTCACCAGTGAGTTCCGAAATTCCCTGCAGGACCGCACTCAAACGCGGGGCATTCGACGCGTGAACCTCGGCCTGCCTGTAACCCCGCAAATTGTGGGTGAGCCAGGCATCGGAATAGGTGTGCAGTGTCAGCGTTTCCGTCGACTCCGGCCATGCCGACACGTCGACTTCGAAGAGCCTGGCGGCAGCAATTTCGTTTCCTGCGTCCGTCCATTCTCCGGGGCACGTCAGCCAAAAGCTGACGAGTCCTTCGGAATCGCCTGCCGCTTCCGCGGCTTCCCGGAGCAGTCGGACGAGGTCGGCTCCGCCGTCCGGCGTCCCAGGGGTGACTGCTACACGGCGACGCGAGAAGAGGACTTCCTTCTTCGGACCCGCGCTCCGGACCTCGACGGCTCCCTCCGGTGCCCCGGCAGCACAGTCAAGGCTTGCCAACAGGTCGTAGACAGCAAGGGCTGTCCGGACACACCTCTGCAGCGCGCCACTGCCTGCAGGTCCGGACTTGACCTGCCAGGTCCAGCTGCCGACTGGAATCGATGTGATCACTGGACACCCTTCGGGTAAAGACTGCCGTCCGGAGGAATGATGAGGTTTCCGTCATCGAGACGTATGACGAACGAGATGCCCTCGCCCTTCTTCAAGGTCTCGGGGTGAATTCCGTCGTGCACTTGCTGAAGGATTTCCGCGTATCCCTTGCTCCGCCAGTCGGCCAGGGTACCCCGACTGTCGACGAGAAGCACCCTGTGGTCCACATCGGCCCGCTGCAGTTGGAGCAGGTACTTGTCGCGTGTTACTTCGTCGATCGGATTCAGCGGATCATTGAGCCGCTTCATCTGGTAGCCCACCGCGTAGCCCGTCCTGTCGCGCACCAGAACATCGATGTCGGCCTTGTTTGCCTTGTGCTCGAATTCTATGTCCCGGAAGCCTCGTTCATACAGATCATTGGCAAAGCGGATCTGGTCCACCGCGGGCTGCATGAGCTGCTCACGCGCCGCACCCATGCTGGAGACGACCTGGGCGAAGTTCTCGCTCTTGGCGAAGTGTCCGGAGGCGACGACTTCGGCGATCTCCTGGCCGTTCGGGTGTGCGGACAATCGGTCGAGAATGTTCTCCAGAACCTTCGGCTTGGGCCGCTTGGCGCCCGGCAGCTGGCGAATGCCGTCGTGGAACCTCTGCTCAAGCTCACTTCCGCGCACCAGAGGGGCATGCTGGGACTGAGGGGCATCAGGAGCAGCAGCGTGATCGGTCGGACCGGACTCCGGGGCGTGTGCGGCATCACCTTCATGCGTGTTGGGTGCAGGAGCGTCGTGCTCACCGCCGTGGCCTTCGCCGTCGTGAGGCGGGCCCCCGTCGCTCTCGTGACGAGGCGCATCCTCGTGCCCGTGCGGCGTCGGCTCGGAGGAGCCGTGCTCACCGTGGGCCGGGGTCGGGGTGTCGTGGGGCGTGTGAGCCGCCGTGTTCGGGCCACCGTGCTCCGAGGGGACGTGCGGAGGGCCGCCGCCGGTGTGTGGTGGCCTGGGGCCTCCGGGGCCGGCGTGGCCGGTCTCGTGTCCGGCCACGTGACCGCCACCGGAAGGCAGTGACGTTTCTGCCGCGTGGCCCCCGGTATGAGCCGCCGCATTCTCGGCACCGGCACCGTGGCCGCCCGTACGCGAGGCGGCACCTTCGCCGGCCGGCGCATGCGCCGACACGTGCTCGCCGCCCCGTCCCGTCGACGAGAGAGACGTTTCCGCACCGTGGCCGCCCACGTGAGCCGCCTGCTCCGCGCTGCCGCCGCTCGCGTGGACGAGCACCGGCTTCTCGGCATCGGCCGCCACGTGCGTGGCCGCGGCGATCTCGTTGTGGGCGGCGCGGTCGGCGGCGGAGAGCTCGACCGGGATGGGGTTCTGGTGGGGGCCCGTGACCGGGTCCACCATGCGGCCGTCCTCGTGGACGATCGTTCCGTCGGGGAATTTGACGGACTTGTCCGGGAGGACGGTCGGGGCCGCATGCACCGGAGCCGGCGCGGTCGTGCTCGGCGCCGCGTGTGTCGGCGCCGGCGCCGCGTGCGTCGTCGCCGGGACCGTCGCGCCCGGCGCCGCATGCGCCGCCGCGCCCGCATCCCCCACCGCCACCGCGTGCGTCGTCGCCGGCACGGCGCCGTGCGTCGCCTCCTGTACCTTCACCGCCAGGTCGTGCGGCAGCGGCAACGCCCCCGGGGTCACCTTGCCGCCGCCGATCGTGTTGCGCAGGCCCGCCATCAGGTCGCCGACCTTGGGGACGGACACGTTGAGGGCTCCGAGCCCCTTGCCGACACCCTTTCCGATGTACGTCATCGGGTCGATGATCTTGCCGGCCTTGCCGGCGATGTTCACGACCTTGCCGGCCACGCCCGCCTTGGCGACGTTGCCCGCGCCCGTGATGGACGTCAGGACGTTGAAGGTGACGGCGCCCGCCGCCCGCGCCGGGTTCTTGCCCCATTCGTCCCAGGCCACCATCGCCTTGCCGGCCTCGCGGGCGACCTTCTTCGAGTCCTGGACGAATTTCGGCAGCATCGAGTCGGGGATCGCCCGGCCGATCGGGCTCGCGTAGACGGCGACGCCCACGGCCAGCATGCCCAGGCCCTTCCAGGCGTTCTTCATGTTGTCCCAGCCGTCGAAGCCGACCAGGGTGCCCAGGCCCTTGACCGTGCCCCAGACGCCGTCGACGATCAGGCCGTCCCACACGAACGACTTCACCCAGTGACCGATTTCGTACCAGTGGTGCCGCTGGTCCTCCGGCTCGCCCCACGGGACTTTTGCGTGCTTCAGATCGTCGGCCTTGAAGCCGTACATGTTGCTCTTGTGGGAACCGTCATCGGCAATGAACTGCGTGCCGCCCACCAGTGACGTGATCTTGTTGGCCGCGCGGCGCTCGGCCTCATAGAAGGCCGCCACCGTCTCGTCCACATCGCTGCGGATGCGCTTCTGGTGGTCGGTCTTCTTCTTGTCGTAGGCCCAGTCCTTGTCGCCCTTGACCAAGGCGACGAACGATTCCGCCTCCGCCTTCAGCGACTTCAGCTTCTCCGCCAGCGGGCGCACCTCGGCCGCGTATTCCGTCAGCGCGGACGAGACCTTCTCCAGCTTGTCGCCGAAGCCCTTCGCCTTTTCGCGCACCGGCAGTGTCGTAGCGAAGAGCTGGTCCGCCTCGGGAGCGTGGTAAAAGGCCGACAGGCCTTGGAACTTGGCGTGGATGTCCCCGCCCGTGTCCCGAATGTCGCCACCGGTCTTCGTCAGGCCGGAAGCATCCTTCTCCAACTCGGCTAAATTACCCGTGAACTGAGGTATCTCACCCGGCTCCAGCATGACCCACGCCCCCCTGCGTCACACGGCTGCTCGAACATGTCTACCAACCCCACCAGGTGCTTACAAAGCCCCCAGTGGGGTCAACCGATCGTCTGTTACAAGACCGTTGAGGCCGCGACGTACGTGACGCCTCAGCCCACTTCGGCGCCGCGCAGGTGCCGAACGAGCCGTCCGAACGTCTCCCAGCTCTCCTGCGACTCCCCGTCGCCGAGGGCGTAGTAGAAGCCGGGGGCGGCGTCGGGCCCGAGCTGCACGGGGGCCTGCGGCAGCGGCGTGTGGGCGGCCAGTTCGCGGCCGGCCTCGCGGACCTCGGCGGGGCCCAGGACGAAGGCGTACGGCATCGGGGGCCGTTCGAAGCGGGCCGGGGCGGTCAGGTCACGGCGGGCTGCGCGCAGCTGGCACACCATCGTCTTCAGTCCGTGCCGGCTCACCAGCTCCTCAGCCAGCTCCGGCAGCACCTCCATCGGCGGCTTCTCCCCCGCGCCGTAGCCAATGGTGAGGGTGATGTCCTCCTCGACTCCCTCCGGGGTGCGGATCACCCGCAGGGTGGCGACGGCCGGCCGGTCCTGGGTGCCGACGACGACCGTCCAGGTGGGTTCGGGGGCCCGGCGGTACGCCAGGTCGGTCAGCTGTCGCCGGGACCACGTCAGGCCCGCCGGTTCCGCCGTACCCCAGCCGGCCGGCGGACCGCCGGTCAGCGCCCGCCAGGCGGCTTCGAGGGCGCCGCCGAGCACCAGGTCCGCTTCGGCGGGGTGCAGGGTGCGGAAGGACAGGACGAGCTGCCGTTCCTCGGTGGGTTCGAAGGCGGCGAAGGTCTCCGCCACGGGAGTCTCACCCGTCTCGGCGGACCGGTCGGGTACGAACGCCTCGTCCTGCCACCGCAGCACCGCGCCCGTCAGCCCGTCGTAGTAGCCGCACCGCTCGTCCTGGACGACCCAGCGCGCGGGGACCGACTGCAGCAGCAAACGGGTGGGGAGGGAGAGGCGGCAGTGCGAGGGGGTGATGATCTGCAGCGACCGGTCGCTCTCCACCGTGGCGCGCAGCGCATCGGACAGCCAGCTCGTCATGGGCACGACGGGACGGTCCTGCAGGACGACGGCCGCCTGCTCGGTCAGCATGTCGACGGCGGGCTGCGCCGCGGCCGGTACGGGGACGGCGGTCACGCCCGACATGTCGACCGGCTGGGCCGCACCCTTGGTACCGGGAGCATCCGGCGGCCACACGCGCCCGCCCAGCAACATGGTCAGACGGGCGGCGAACGCGCCCGCCAGCTGCTCGGCCTCCGGTACGCCCGTCGTCGCCCGCGCCTCCATCCACCACTGCGGCTCCTCGCCGGGCGGCTCCGTACCCGGGCCCAGCAGCCGGTCCGCCTCGTCGGGCACCTGGATCATCACCGGCGCCTCGATCGACACCAGCGGCCGCCCCTCGGCGTCGCACAGCTGAATGACGGCGCCGTCGCCGGCGGTCTCCACGTGCACGTCCGGACCGCCGGCGAGGAGGCCGGCTATGACGCTCATGGCGTCCGGCATGCGCCTGGTGAGCGCGATCACGTCCTTGGTCATGCGGTGGTCGTCCTGTCTGTGTTCTGCTCTGTGTTCTGCCGGATCGTGAGGAAGGAGTGCAGGGCGTTGCGCGCGTTCTGCAAGTGAGTGGCGAAGAGCTCCCGGTCCGGGCCGTCCGCGCGGGCCGCAATGGCCTCCGCGTGCTTCAGCGCCCGGTCGCTCGGGGCCACGAAGAGCACCTCGGCGGCGAGCCGCATGGCCCGCCGCGGGTCGGCGACCGCAACGGCGCAGGCGAGGTCGACGAGCTGGGTGGCGAGGTCGAAGCCGATGACGCGCGTATCGCCGGAGAGCCGGAGGACGCCACGTCGAACGACCTCCTCGACGTCGCCGAGGACGCCGGGTTCTTCGACGCAGCTCTCGACAGCCCACTCCAACTGCTCATCGAAGTACTCGCTGTCGGCCAGCCGAATGAGGGAGCGGATGGCTGCGACGCGGCCGGCTTGCGTGCCCTTCTCCTGCGACATGCTGCTGCCGCCGTAAGACGCCATGGCGCGGGCGATGTGTCCGAAGGTGTTGTCGACGGAGAACTTCCGGTCGATGGAGCAGTCGTACCATGCCGTCTTCTTCGGCTCCGCGGCCGCCGCCACGACCGCCTCGTACCCGGCCGCCTCGCCCCACGTCAGCAGCGCGATGCAGGCGGTGAACCGGTCGAGGTCCAGCGCAGCAGCATCGTGCACGAGGGCGACGAGCCCGGGCACGCGGTCGCGGTGCCGGGGGTCGTCGAGACCCTCGTCGATGACGTCGTACGGATCGTCGACGGGCCGGCCGTCGAAGTCGATGCCGAGCAGGGTGTCTATTGGGGCCACGAGGGCCGGTCCTTTCCTAGCCTGGTTGTCGGCCCGGAGGGACCACTCGTACGTTCCCGCCGCGCTCACTGATCCACGTCTCCAGCTCGCAGCCGACCAATTCGCTGGAGGAGTCCCCGCTGACGACGGTGATCGGCCCGCGGACGGTTCCGGTCAGTCCGCGTACGAGGGTGGTGTCGTCCACCCGCACCTTGAACGAATTCTCGCTCACGACGGCGCCGCTGAGATCAGCACCCCGCAGGTCGGCGCCGTGGAGCCACGCACCGCCGATCCGCGTCTCGCGGAATCCGGCGCCTGCCGCGTCGACTTCGTAGAGATCGGCACGGACCATGTCCGCACCGTCGAGCCGCGCGGACCGGAGTACGGCCTCGTCGAGGTTCGCTTTGACGAGGCAGGCACCGGTCAGATCGGCCCCCGTGAGGTCGGCCGACTGCAGGTCGGCGCGATAGAAGCAGGCACCGGCCAGCCGTACGCCCGCGAGCCGGGCCCCGATGAACCACCCACCGGCGAAGTTCCCACCGGAGAGGTCGGCGCCGCGGAAGTCCTGCTCGATGCCGTAAAGGCTGTAGCTCGGGTCGTCGAGCCACTCCTGAAGGTGCCGAACGGCCTCCGGGTCAGAGGGAAGAGCGGCCGGCTGCCAGTCCTCACTGGTGTCGCATGGCATGTTCTTCTCCGCCTCGGGGGCCGGCTTCGGCCAGCGCTTTGGCACGAACAAGGATGTCGTCGTCTTCCAGTTCCATAGACGCCGCTTCGATGTCAGCCACGATCCTTCGCAGGATCTTGCACCACTCGTCGATGAACACCGTGGCCCCCACGACCACGTCACCCCGCTCGCTCAGCAACGACTCGTAGCCACCGAGCACGCTGCACCAGCGGGACCGAATGCGCAGAGAATCGCCCTCCCGAATCAGCTTCCATTCGGCCGTGAACGTGTCCGGCCCCCAGAAGACGTCGGTAGCGGAAAACCCGGGGTCCTGCACCTCCTCCAGGAGCGGCACCAGGTCATCGACCATCACCGCCACGTCGTAGCCGTACGACAGCCGGATGGGCACAAGGTTCCAGACGAGGACGGCAGCTTCGACCTCGGGAGCGTACAACTCACCGATGACGTCGGCCATGTCGGAGGCGGAAGCGCACGCCTGTGTGGCCGGACACCCGGCCTGGATCGAGAACGTCATCCCTTGTCACACCAAGCTCGGGTCGGCTTGCCCTCTTCGTCCCACTTATAGTCCCCCAGAAGCCGCTTCCCGTCCTCGCTGAAAACCCGCTTCGAGGCCAGCTGTCCGTTCCGATGCCATTCCAGGCATTCACCGATGACGAAGCCCATCCGCACACGGGCCCAACTGCGCCGGGCCCCATCCCGATACCACTCCTGCGTCAAACCATCCGGAACACCCTCGGTGTATCCGTCGAGGCTTACCAGGGAACCTCCGTGATACTCGGCGACTTCGCCCGAGAACAGCTCCCCCTGGTAGAGCAGACGCTTCGCTCCGTCCATGTCCACGGCTGGGTCATCGATGTCAATGCGCTGCACGGTCGGCCTCAGTCCTCGAGTATCCGGACGCCGAGCGCCTGCAGCAGGGCGGTGCACGACCGGCTGGACAGGGTCAAGGTCAACCCAAGCCTTCGTCGCTTGCCCAGGATCTCGGGTTTACGACTGAACGAGCAGTTCATCCGGAGCAATCCCGTTCCGGACCCACGCAACGGCCACCTTGGACGCCACTGCGCGGTAGAGCATGTCCTCTTCCCCGGCCTCGAGCGACACTTGCTCACTGACCTTGTTCAGCACCAAGACGCGCCCCACGCCTTCAATGTCGGTGAACTTGTAGCGAATTAGCTCTTCGCTCTCGTCAATCTTTTCAATGTTGGCATAGAGGGCCATGCCTGCTCCCGGGTTTCTTGGCTTCAGGGTCAGGGCAGGGTTACTGGCACCCGCGCCTTGTCGTTTCGGAACCTCTGCCTCAGTCCTCGAGGATCCGAACGCCGAGTGCCTGCAACAGGGCGGTGCACGACCGGCAGGGCAGGGTCGGCTGACCGTGCTCCGGGTCACCCTCGGGGCGGATCTTCTTCGAAAGGATCACCGCACCCTCGAAGTGGGGAAGCGCCTCGCCGAACGCGGTGACCGCTCCGTCCGCCCGCTGGGCGTCCAGGCCCCAGAACTGGTCGGAGACCAGAGCCGATTCGGCGCACATGCCGATGAAGCGTTCCCGCTGTTCGGCCGGCAGGGCGTCGAAGAACGCCTGGACGGCCAGGTGAAGGTGCGGCGTTCCCTCGCCGTACAGGCTGGTGTGGCTGAAGATCTTTCCCTGAATGAGCAGGGAAGCGGCCACGGCCGGATAGATCTCAGACAAAGTAATCCTCCGCGTCGGGAAGAAGCCGACCACTCATCGCCGCGGCGAAGGCTTCGTACTCGTTCTCACCGAGAAAATACCCCCCGGTGTGATGCCAATAGAAGAACCGGCCGGTCTCGTCCACGAGCCAGATCCCGCGCTCGTACGTCTCGTACGCGACGGGAAAAAGGCGGACACCGAGGCCCTCGGCGAGCTCGGCGAAATCCTCTACGTCGCCGTCGTACCCGCCCGTCGGCTTGACGGTCAGGACGACATCCGGAGACTTTCGCGGCGACCGGAGTTCGAGCTCGCCGTACTCATGGACGAAACGAACGGCCGTTTCGAGTACGGCGAGCTGCCAGCCCTGCCGGGTGGCGTCGTCGACCCTCACCTGAATGAGCTCGTCGGCGCGAAGCCCGATGTCCCGGCCGGGGAACCAGCCGTGCTCCGTGAGCCACCGCTCAACTTCTTGCAGCGGTTGCATCAAGTCACAGTTTGTCGGTGAGGTCCGGACCCAGTCCGTCGGACGACAGGTCGGGCGTCGCGATCCCGTAGCCCTCCGCAACACCGAAGTAGGTAGCCTCACCGGGAGTGGCAGCCTCACCCAGGACTGCGTCGAGCTCTTGAAGGGCTGCCGCGAGTCGAGGGGCGTTCCGCTGCTGCAGCTCAGGATGCGGACGTCCGGAAAAGTCGAACAGCTTCCAGATGTCGTGGTGAACTGTGAGCTCCGCCGCGATGCTGTCCGGGTCGGGGGTCATCTCCAGGTCGACCAAGCCCTGCTCACGGCGTTCCCGGCCCTGCGCGTCGATCCAGGTTCCGACGCCCAGGACGCGAATATCGGCCACTTGCGCTTCGGGGAAACCAACAGGACGGCTTTGCCGAATGCGCTCGGCCAACGCTGGATCACCGAGTGGCACGGTGAGGGGAAGGGTAGTGGTCAGACCGATTCCACCTACTCCCTCGACGTACCAACCGTACTCCAGCTTCTGCGCCTTCAGGAGGCCATGATTCTCCAGCACTTCCACCATTCGCGCTGCAGTGGCCAACGTTGCTTCCAGACCGGGGATGGCAACATCATCGAATTCCCACCACCATGAGCCACATTCCCGTGGGGCACGAATCAAACGAGACATCGAACTTCCTTACGGGTAAACGTAACCGTCGCCGGGAACAGTGAGGGAGCCGTCCGTGAAGCGAAGATGGAACGCCGCATTGGACTTCCGGGCAGCAATCTCCACCTTCTTCAGCGCCTCCTCGGTGAGTGCAGCCATGGGCTGATGCACGTCAAGAATAGCCACCTTGTATTCAGCACCCGGAGGGGTCAGCTGCTTGGCGGCCTTGCGTACGGCCGAACTGATTCCCTCGATGTTCTGCACGTCCTTCAGCTGATACCCGTAACCGGGCGTGCCATCAGCCTTGAAGGTCGTCACATCCAGATCCAGACCGGTGACGTCATCCTTGATCTCGAAACCTATCTCGTTCGATTTGAGACCGCGCATCTCCAGATCGGTTGCATGCTCAAGAGCCATGGTAGCCGCCGGGCTCATGGTCTTGTCCTTGAACATCTTCAGAATCTCGTCGAAGTTGCGCACGCCGCTCAGGCGCCCACTACTGATGATTTCAGCAGCTCGGTCGCCGAAAGGAGACTTGCGCAGCTGCGTGAGGACCCGCTGCTGATCCGTCGCGTTGAGCTTGGCCCGGGCGAGCTCCTGGGTGACCGCGGCTTCACGCTCGGGGAGCATGGGCCCGCTTTCCCTGGCCGCCGTCTCGGTCCCCTCAGCATGCGGCACCGAAGGGCTCTGCTCGGCAGGATGATGCTGCCCGCCACCTGCGTTGTGGTCGCCTCCATTCGGCGCCCGCTCGTCTCCGCCGGGGGTGGAATCAGTCGCCTGCCCTTCTCCGGGCACATCATGGCCGTGATCGCCCGACGAGGGGTGGGAATCGCCGTGGTCGCCATGGCCACTGCCGTGGCCTCCGCCGCCGCCCTCGCCGTGGTGGGGCGGGTGGGAGCCGCCACCGCCGCCGCCGGACGAGCCGTGGGCGTGGGAGCCGGAGCCGCCGGTCGTCGGGTGGTCCGAGACGTGGCCGCCGCCCGTGTGAGGCGTGGTGTTCGGGCCGTGGTCGGCGCCGCCGCCCGACGGGTGGGCGCCGTCCGAGGGGTGGTGCATGTTGATCGGGTCGGTCGGCGCATGGCCGCCCGCGTGCTCCACGTGGCTGGGGCCGCCCGCGCCCTCCAGGACCTTCGCCGGCTCCTTGGCCGGGACCGTCTCGTGGGCAGGGACGTTCGGCAGGTCCGACTTGTGCGGCTCCTTGGGCGCGTCCGTGTCCTTCACGGGCTGGCCGTGCTCGTCGCGGATGACACCGTCGCCGCCCAGGACCCGGTGGTTGCCCTTGTGGTCCGTGTACGGCATGGAGTTCGGGTCGGGCTTGCCCGCGGGAGCGGTCTCCCCAGAGTGGGCCGGGGTGGAGGGCTTCTCGCCGGGGTTGCCGGCACCCTCGCCGGAGTGGGCGGGGTGCGACGGCGTCTCGCCGGAGTGCGGCGGGGTCGCCGGGGCCTCGTGCCCGTGGGAGGGAGTCGAGGGGGTCTCGCCCGTGTGCGAAGGAGTGGGCGGCGTCTCGTGCGGCGTCGACGGCGTACCGCCCGAGGCGGCCGGCGCCGGGTGGCTGTCGCCCCCGTGCGGCGGGGTCGACGGCGTTCCCGCCGCGTGGGTCTGCCCCGGGTGAGGGGCGTCCACATGCGACGGCGCCGGAGTGCCCGGGCCCGTGAGCGTCGGTTCGTGCATCTGCGGGACGGATATGTCGACCGGGTTGACGCCCTTCGCGCCCGGCAGGTCGCGACCCAGGTCGCCCAGGCCGGATCGGCTCTCCTTCAGACCGTTGAAGAAGTCGCCGACCTTGATCTTGGTGACGCCCGCCGCCTTGCCGACGTACGTCATCGGGTCGGCGATCTCGCCCACCTTGCCCACCGCGCTCAGGACCTTCGCGCCGGCGGCGAACTTGCCGACCTGGCCCGCCTTGCCGAGCTTGAGGGCCGAGCCCGAGCCGATGGTGACGGCGTTGAAGAGGACCGTTCCGAAGGCGCGGGAGGGGTCCTTGCCCCATTCGTCCCAGGCGACCATCGACTTGCCGAAGTTGCGCAGAGCCGCCTTCTGGCGGTCCGTGTCGCTGTGGTCCACCGGGCCGAACATCTTGTCCATGGCCCAGTCGTACGGCGTCATGATGTACGCGCTGACACCGCCGAAGACGTCGCCGATGCCCTTCCAGGTCTGCTTGAACTTGTCCCAGCCGCCGAAGCCGACCATGTCGCCGAGGCCCTTGATGGTGCCCCAGACGCCGTCGACGAAGAAGCCCTTCAGGGCGCCGCCGACGTTGTCCTTCGTCCACTCCCAGGCCGCCCGCCAACCCGTGTACTCACGCTTGTCGACCGTGCCCCACGGCGTCTCGGTGGCGCCCTTGAGGTCGCTTTCCCTGAAGCCGTACATGCCCGGCTTGTGCGAGCCGTCATCGGCGATGAAGTGCGTGCCGTCCTTCACCAACGCCGTGATCTTGTTCGCCGCGTCGCGCTCGGCCTCCTGGAACACCCGCCAGGTGGTACCCACCTCGTCGATCAGATGCTTGTTCTGATCGACTTTTTTCTGGTCCTTCTGCCAGTCGTCGTCATCCTTGTTCTCCTTGATGAACACCTCGGCTTCGTGCCGCAGCCGGTTCATCTTGTCGACCAATGGCTTCGCGGTCGTGGCGAAGGTCGACAGGGCACCACTGACGGTTTCGAGCTTCTTGGCGAAGTCGTCCGCCTTGTCCCGGACAGGGGCCGTGGTCGCGAGGAGTTCGGACGTGTGCGGGGTTTCGAAGGACGGGCCCAGGGCCTGGAAGGCGTTGTGGACGTCCTTGCCGGTACCGCGGATGCTGGACGCGGTCGTCTTGAGCGCCGCCGCCTGCGTCTCCAGTTCGTGGAGGTTGCCCGTGTACGTGGGTATCTTGCCGAGCTCGATCACTTCTTGGCGCCCTTCGGCATGAGCTCCTCAGGAGTCGGCGCCTGCAGGGCCGCATTCTCCTTGTTCTCGGCCATCTCCTGGTCGCCCTTCAGGTACGCCTCGGTGGCCTCCCGCGCGCCCTTGAGGGACTTGCCCGCACGAACGGGGATGAAGCGGAGCTCGTCCTGCGTGCCGTCCGCGAACTCCTTCAACGCCGCACCGATGGGGCCGACAAAACCGCCCTTGGGCGCCGTCGATCCGCCCAGGACCATCGTGCCCGCCGACGTCGCCGCACCCGACAAGTGCTCGCTGTAGGACGTGAACTCTTCCTCGAACTTACCGGCAACTTCACCGGTGTGACTCAAGGCGGCGCGCACGCCGTCCAGTTTGATGTCCCACTTGTCACCCACGCCGTTCCCTCCCCGTTCGTGCTACGTGCTACTGGCTGCTAGCCGATGGCGTCGACGGCGGCCTTCGCCTTGGCCAGCGTCGACTGCGCCGTACCGTCGTTCTTCTCCATCGTCGAGCGCAGGAGATGGATGATCTGCCGCACCTCGGTCGCCGCCTTGTTCCAGCGCACTTCCTTGTCGTGATACGCGTCCGAGACGCCATCTGCCTGGAAGTCCGCCATCGCCGCCTTCACCGCGCCATCACGCTCGGTCAGCACCGTCTCCAAGCGGGAGATGATGCCCTGCAGCGACCCCTGCACCTCAGTGGACGCGCCTACGTCGTAGCTGCGGCGGTCCGCACCTGCACCAGCCATGTCAGTGATCCCCCGTTTCCTTAGCGGCCCGAGAAGCGGGCCGCGTCGAAGTTCGCCGCCGCCATCTGCTGACGCGCGTTGTCCGCCGACTCCTGGTCACCCTGACCGAAGGAGGAGTCCATCCCCGACTGGCCGCCCAGAATCGCGCTCAGCGAGCTGTTCAGAGCCGCCGTCACCTCATCCGAATGCGCCTTGAACTGATCGAACGCCGCCTTGCCCGAACCGTTGAACTTCCCCTCCAACGGCTGCGCCGCCACGATCAGCTGGCGGATCAGTCCGCCGAGGTCATCGCTGGACCCCCGCGTCTTGGACACCAGGCCGGACAGCGTCGTATTGCCCATATCGAACTTCACGAGCACACACCCCCGTCTTCACTCACACCACTTGCCGACTCGAACATGTCTATCAACATCGTTGGCGTGACCACAAAGCACTTCGCTGCCTAGAGACACTCTGTTACGAACGTGTGGCAGTTGCCCCGCCGCCATCGAAGGCGCGCGACGGCGCCACGCCGGCTCCCTCACACCACACGCGCCCCTGTTGCGCCACGATCTCCCCTGCAACCACGTCCAGTTGAACTGCTGCCGGTCTATGCTCGTGCCCGGAGGCGCACATGGTGCGCCCCCTCTCTTGAGGACCGAGTTCCGGACGTTGCCTTCAGGACGCCCGGCTCGGGAGTCCTCCGGTGCATCCACCGGCTATGGGTGCGAGGTAGAGAGGGGGCGCCTATGGGGCGTCACCGCAAGGAGCAGCCGAAGCGGATCTCCCGGGTCACCGCCCGGGGCGTGGCGGAACGAGCTGTCAGGGCAGTACTCACTGCCCTGATCAGCTACGTCGTACGCGAGGGCCTGAATCAGGCCCTGGACCGTGAGGACGGTCCGCTGTCCCACCACAAACATGGGGCAGAGGACCGGTAGCTCCTCGGAAACCCACGGTGCGGTCTAGCCCCCCGCGCCGGGGGTTTCTGTTGAACAGAAAGCTAGCATCGCGGCCCTGCCCGCGCAGCAGGACCGTCCCCGCGTCACCCCACCGCCCCCGCCTCCGCGCGAGCGGCCGGCCGGCCGCAGCGGAATTCGAACCACACCTGCTTGCCCACCAGTTCCAGGTCGTCCCACACCCACCACACGCCCGAGGCGTGCGAGAGGCGACGCACGAGCGCCAGCCCGGGACTGCCGCCGCCGCCCCGCCACGGCAGCCTGTGCGGGTCGTCGTCGCGCACGGACACCCGTACGCGCCCCGGGTGTGCCGTGAGCTCCACGGTGAGCTCCCGTACGCGGGCGTGCCGCACGATGTTCGCGACCGTGTCGGAGACGCAGATGCGGGCGTTCTCGATCAGGCGGCGGTGGTCGGTCGCAACGAGCGCTGCCGTCATGAACTCCCTGGCCATACGGGCGGCTCCGGCGTTCGCCGGGGCGGTGAGCGTGTAGCGCTCCCCTTCCTCCTCCTTCACCGGTCCGCCCCGCTTCCCGATGCGAAGTTGATGCCGTGGGCCGTCAGTACGACGCGGTGCGTGCACTGGCAGCGGGGCGGGCGCGGGGGCCTCGCCCAGGCGGTGAGGCGGCGGATAAGGTTTCGCACGTCGACGCTCCTGAGTGGCGTTGGCCATGCCCCGGGGCCGGTTGCAGCGGTCGCCGGGGCGCTGTGTGCGCGAGCGTAGCAGTAGATGCCTATAGAACACCTAGACGTGAAAGAAATCGAAGACGTACGGATATTGCAGCGAAACGCATAGCTCACATAGCGTTCCGTTGTGATCGAATTCGCGCCTGACATTCCACGCTGGCGGCAGGTGGCCGAGGTCATCCGGCAGCGCATCAAGGACGGCACCTACCCGCCGCGCACGCGAGTGCCGTCGGTCGCCCAGCTCACGGAGGAGTTCGGCATCGCCGGCATGACGGCATACAAGGTGCTGCGCGCGCTGCGGGAGGAAGGGCTGACCTACACCGAGCCCGGCCTCGGGTCCTTCGTATCGAAGGATCTGCCCAAGTAGCTGGGGGCGGTTTTCTCCCCCACCCCGCCCTCCCCCAGCTACCGCTGGGGACCCCCATCCCGAAACCGGGGGCTTCGCCCCCGGACCCCGGGGTGGTTGCGGCCGGTGGGCCCGGGCTCACCCCGTCGGGAGCCCCAGGCCGTAGTACGTGATGTGGTACGGGCCTGCGTACTCCGCCTCGCCGCCCACTATGAGGTCCTGCGGGTCGCGGACGCCCGCCGCTCTTGCCGTCGTCACGATCATCTCCGCCAGTTCGTGGCCTCGCGGCTCCCCCGGGCCGCCGGCGTCCACGCACCAGTCGTCCCCGGCGGCTGCGCGGCCCCAGCCGAGCGTCTCGGGGTTCGGCTCCATGTCGTACGGCGGGAAGCAGGTGATCTCCAGGCGGTCGCTGCAGGAGATCTCGAACAGCAGCGGTGCGCCCTGGCCGGCGCCGCGGCCGTAGATCGGCATCCCAAGAGACAGGCCCAGCGCCGTCGTCTCCGCCGGGAAGGTGGACAGGAAGTCGGCCAGGGCGCGCGTCACTGTCTCCCAGCGCTGTGCGCGCCAGCCGCCGGGGAGGCCGAGGCCCGCGTTGGCGGGGCCGTTGCGGCTGCCGAAGAAGCCGCTGATCGCGTGTTCCTCGCCGTGGCCCTGGCGCCAGAACCAGTTCTCCACCGGGTCGGTCGGCTGCAGCACCAGCTCGGGGCCGGCGGCGCCCGCGCGCAGTTCGAGGGTGTTGGGCCGGCCGCGCCAGCGCAGGTACGGGGTGCCCCAGAGCGGACCGGAGTCGTAGAAGGGGCCCAGGTCGCCGTACACGCCCATGATCGACGCCTCGCCGAGCTCCGCCGTCAGCTCCTCCCTGGCCTCGGCGAAGGCGGCCGCCTGGGCAGCCGCGCCGGTGTCGGCAAGCCTCAGCACCGGTACGGCGAGCTCGACGTACGCCTCGCCGTCCACGTACCGCTCCTCGTACTGCCCCACCGGGCGCAGGCGGGCGTCGGGGCCGACGGCGGCCGCGAGGGCTCGGGCGCCGTCCTCCGTCCAGCCATCCGTGTCGGCCGCAAGGAGGCGCTTCGCCAGCTGTGCAATCGTCTCGTTCACACCGTGATCATGGCAGTGGGCACTGACAAACGGACGGCACCCCCCATTACGGTCGTCGCCTCTTGACTTCCGGCATATAAGGAGGAAACTGGCGATTACACCAGACAACCGGTGAGAGCCACACCCTCGGTGGAGACGTTCACCGATCGAGTGACCCGCATCTCGGCTCAACTGGCTAGGCCCCCGGAAGGGCACGTACGGGGAGACAGGGTTCTCGGCGACGACTGAGTGCTCGTGGAACCTGTGCGGAGCGCCGGGGGCTGTCGCATGTCCCCCGCCGTGCCCTCCGCCGTGCCCCCCGCCCACGGAACCTTCAGGACACCACCCCGTTCCGGTCCACCGTGAACTTGCCGCTCGCCGAGCCGTTGAAGGTGCCCTTCGTGATCCACTCGATCACCGCCGCCTGCAGCGTCTGGTGCGGCCCCGCCCACGACGTGCCCGCGGCCTGACCGTAGGCCGTCTGGCCCGAGGGGGGCATGCAGCGGCTGCCCGAGCAGCCCTCGTTCGGCAGGGCGTGGCTCGCGCACTTGATCTGGACCAGCACCTTGTTCGTCACGGACGCCGGCAGCACGTCGTAGATCCTCGTCGCCGTCGGCGGCGTGATCACGGCGTCGTCCGCGCCCTGCATCACCAGGGCCGGTACGGACAGCTGTCCGGCGACCTCGTCGTTCCAGCCGAAGGTGGAGAAGGTCGGCGACCGCATGAGGCCGTCGGGGTGGTTCGGGTCGGTGCCGCCCCACTTGCGGCCCGGGCCGCCGTCCGTCTGCATCAGCTCCTTCCACTGCTCGTCCAGGCTGCCCAGGATGACGTGACCGGAGCAGTCCGCTTCGCTGGTGCCGGCCTTCAGTGCGGCTCCGGCGTCGAGGGCCTGGCGCGTGCCGAGGACCAGGGGGAAGGTGACGAAGCCGCCCGAGGGCGTCGCCTCCTCCTTCGTCCCGCCGAAGAACGACGACACGAAGACGGCGCGGTCGACCTTGGCGACGTAGGCCGGGCTGTTGGGCAGGAGCGGGTTCGGGTTGGCCGCGTAGAGCGTGCGCCCGACGCGGTTGCCGCCGAGC
The DNA here is from genome assembly GCF_040675615.1 of Streptomyces sp. NPDC049585. Lineage (NCBI taxonomy): Bacteria > Bacillati > Actinomycetota > Actinomycetes > Kitasatosporales > Streptomycetaceae > Streptomyces > Streptomyces sp. NPDC049585. Next base: position 267,230 of record NZ_JBFAPE010000006.1, read on the forward strand.
GAGTAGCCGAGGAGGGTCACCTTGCCGCTTGTCGGCTTGGCCTTGGCGAGGGCGTCGTCGATGGCCTGGCGTACGTCGCGCACCCAGGTGTCGGTGGTCGCGAAGCGCATGCTGCTGGAGTGCGCGTAGCGCTTGCCCGCGAGCGGGTTCGTCGCGAGCCGGGTGCCCTGCTGGTCGAGCGGGAAGATGGGGTTGTGGGTGCGGTCGCAGCCTTCCGCGTACGGGCAGGTGGTGCTGCCCGAGGGGTACGCCCGCAGGCTCGCGTTGTGCGGGTCGTCCAGGCCCTTGGTGAACCGGGTGGATTCGCCGTAGCCGAGCAGGTCCGGCACGAAGGTGTCGATGCCGGCGCGGGCGAGGCCGCCCTGCAGGCTGAGTTTGTTGCCGTCCTGGTCCTTGCCCTTGAGGTCGAAGGCCGGTGACCCGGAGATCGCACGGCCGTGGATGAGGACGGCGGCCCGCGCCGGTGTGCCGGAGCAGCGGCCGTGCTCGTACACCGGCTGGACGCGGTGCATGTGCAGCTTCGCCGCCTGGCCGTTGAACTGCGGGTCCGGCATCGCACCGGACTGCACCGTGAAGTCGAGCGTGTAGTCACTGGTGGTGATGTCGGTCGGTTCCTTGTCGCAGGGGGCCGCGCTCCACAGGCGGTCCGCGGCCACCAGGCCGCCGAGGCCGGCCGCGCCCAGCGCCAGGCAGACGCCGATCACCAGCCACCGGCGGCCCGCGGCCGTTCCGGGGCGCCACCACCGGGCGGCGCCGTGGCCTGTACCGCTGCCGTCGCTCTCCGGGCTGCTGCCGTCCACCACGCTTCTCCTCACCGGTCCGCTGCACGGGTCTGCCTGCAGCGTCCTTCAGCAGTGCGGAAGGCGCACGGCGGGTTCGGCCGAACAGCCCAGCGGCCGTGTCGTCAGAGCTGCCCGGGCGACGCGGCGACCAGGGTCGCGAGCAGCTCCCGCAGCCGCTCCCGTACGGCCGGGTCGGTGACGGTGCCGTCCGGGCCGACCGTCTCCCGGCCGACCGGCAGCTGGACGCAGGCCTGGTCCACGATCGCGGCACCGGTGTAGCCGAGGACCGTACGCAACGTGGCCGACGCTCCCCCGCCGCGCCCGGGCGGCGCCACGTTCAGCCAGGCGACCGGCTTGTCGCAGATCTCGGTGTCGCCGACGGTCCAGTCGAGCAGGTTCTTGAACGCCCCGGGCAGGGTGCCCGCGTACTCGGGCGTGCAGATCAGTACGGCGGTGGCCGACGCGACGGCCGCGCGCATCTCCGCGACGGGCGCGGGCAGCGGGTCGTGGTCGTCGTCGGGGTTGAAGTGCGGGAGGGAGGCGAGGCCTTCGTACAGGACGGTGCGTATGCCCTCCGGCGCGACGGCCTGTGCGGTGCGCAGTGCGGTCTCGTTGGAGGAGCCGGCGCGCAAGCTGCCGGAGATCAGGAGGACTTCGGATGTCGGCATTCGCACAACGTAGCCGGTCGGCCGTCCGTCATTCGCGGCAGATCAGCAGCAGTGCCCTGTCGTCGTTGACGTCCTTGGCGACCGCCTCGATCAGGTGCCACGCGGCCCCGTGGAAACCGGACTTGACGTAGCGGTCGGCTTCCCCGGTGAGGCGGTCCATGCCCTCGGTCAGCTCGCGCTCGTTGGTCTCGACGAGGCCGTCGGTGAAGAGCATGAGGACGTCGCCGGGGCGCAGGGTGCCCTTGACCGGGTCGAACTGGGCGCCGTCGTAGACGCCCAGCAGCGGGCCCTCGGCGGACTTCTCCTCCCAGCGGCCGGAGCCGGCGTTGAGCTGGAGGGCGGGCAGGTGGCCGGCGGAGAGCAGTTCGTAGTCGCCGGTGTCGAGGTCGAGGACGAGGTGGATGGACGTGGCGAAGCCCTCGTCCCAGTCCTGGCGCAGGAGGTAGCCGTTGGCGGCGGGCAGGAAGGCGTGCGGCGGCAGGGAGCCGAGGAGGCCGCCGAACGCGCCGGACAGCAGCAGGGCGCGCGAGGCGGCGTCCATGCCCTTGCCGGAGACGTCGGTCAGGACGACTTCCAGGGTGCGGCCGCCGTTCGTGCGCGCGGCGACGACGAAGTCGCCGGAGAAGGACTGGCCGCCCGCAGGGCGCAGCGCCATCTCCCGGTGCCAGCCGCGCGGCAGTTTGGGCAGCTTGCTCTGCACGCGGATGCGTTCGCGCAGGTCGAAGAGCATGGTGCCGCCGCGCCGCCACGGCACGCCGACCCGACTGCGGAACTGCGCGATGAGCAGGCCGAAGAACCCGATCGCCGCGACGACGAGGATGGTGCCGGGGGTGACCCGGTCCGCGCCGCGGTGGCCGGGGTCGTCCAGCAGCGCCGACTCGACGATCAGGGCCGAGGCGGCGGCCGCGTACAGGCCGAGCAGGCTGGCCGGACGCAGCAGCAGGCCGCCGGCGACGATGGGCAGGACGAGGGCCGCCGGGGCGCACCATTCGGGCTGGCAGACGGTGCCCCAGGCGAGGGCGGGTACGGACAGCAGCAGCGCGGTCAGGGCGACGGAGTCGGAGCCGTCGCCCCGGAAATAGTCGACACCTGCCTTGCGCACGCTCGTGCGGACCCGGTGCAGTGCTTTGCGCATCCGGGCCGTCGGGGTCTCCGCACCGCCAGTCATTGCTTCGGGACCTTATCCACCCATTCGGCGGTGCGTCGATTCGCGCCGCGCCGAGCGGGCTGCCGTGGGGAACGCCGTGCGCGCACCCGGAGAGCAACCATATGCGACATTCGTTCGCCTGCACGGGGATGTGGCGTGGGGCATGGCTATGACGACGGAGCAGCGCCTACTGCGCCCGTCCGAGCGCGGCACGCGGGGCCCGAACGGGGCGGTGGTACGGGCGCAGTGGGCGCCGCCGACACCACGGGGCACTCCTGTCTCGTTCGCAACACAGGGAGCGGGGGCGGGGCTTGCCGGTGCCCGGGGTCGCGCGCAGCGGAAAGGGGCGGTGGAGTGCGCGATGCGTGCGCCCCTGTCGCCGCCTGCTTCTTTTGTGCCTTCTCAACTGCCCCCGGGGGCTGTGCGTCACGCCGGCTGGCAGCGCGGGCACCAGAAGAGGTTGCGGGCCGCGTGCTCCGCGATGCGCACCTCGGTGCTGCAGATGTGGCACGGCAGGCCGGTGCGGCGGTAGACGTACACCTCACCGCCGTGATCGTCCACGCGCGGCGGGCGGCCCATCGCCTCCGGCGTGTGCTCGGGGCGCACGGTGTCGATGCGGTTGTTGCGGACGCCCTCGCGCATCAGGACCACCAGGTCCGCCCAGATCGCGTCCCACTCGGCGCGGGTGAGGTCACGGCCGGCGCGGTACGGGTCGATGCCGTGCCGGAAGAGGACCTCGGCGCGGTAGACGTTGCCGACGCCCGCGACGACCTTCTGGTCCATCAGCAGGGCCGCGATGCTCGTACGGCTGCGGGACAGGCGCCGCCAGGCGCGGTCGGGGTCGTCGCCCTCGCGCAGCGGGTCCGGGCCGAGGCGGCCGTGTATCGCCTGCTTCTCGGCATCGGTGATCAGCGCGCAGGTGGTGGGGCCACGGAGGTCGGCGTACGAGGTGGCGTTCGCCAGGCGCAGGCGGACGGTGTCGGTGGGCGGCGGCATGGCGCCGGCCGGGCCCCAGGTGTACTTGCCGAACAGGCCGAGGTGGATGTGGATCCAGCCGAGGTCGGCGAAGCCGAGGAAGAGGTGCTTGCCGTGGGCTTCGGCCTCTTCCAGGACCCGGCGGTCCAGGAGGGCGGCGCTGTCGGAGAACTTGCCCTGGGGGCTGGTGACGCGGACCTCGCGGTCGGCGAAGGCGTCGTTGTGGTCCGCGGCCAGGCGGTGGATCGTGTGCCCTTCGGGCATGTGGCGTCGTCCTTCGTCGTCAGCCGCGGGCCGGTGGGAGCGGCCCGCCCACCCGTCACCCCGAAACGTCGGCGGGTGGGCGGGGGGACTCGGCTCAGTCCTGCTGGGGGTGGTGGGCCGGGATCTCCGGCAGGTCGCCGGTCTCCTCGTAGCGGGACAGCATCGCGATGCGACGCGTGTGACGCTCGTCACCCGAGTACGGCGTGGCCAGGAAGATCTCGACGAACTTCGTCGCCTCGTCCTGCGAGTGCATCCGGGCGCCGATGCTGACGACGTTGGCGTTGTTGTGCTCGCGGCCGAGGGCCGCGGTCTGCTCGCTCCAGGCGAGGGCGCAGCGGACGCCCTTCACCTTGTTCGCGGCGATCTGCTCGCCGTTGCCCGAGCCGCCGATGACGATGCCGAGGCTGTCCTCGTCGGCGGCGGTGCGCTCGGCGGCGCGGAGGCAGAAGGGGGGGTAGTCGTCCTGGGCGTCGTAGATGTGGGGCCCGCAGTCGACGGGCTCGTGGCCCTGGGCCGTGAGCCACTCGACGAGGTGGTTCTTCAGTTCGTAGCCGGCATGGTCGGAGCCGAGGTACACGCGCATGCGTCCGAGTGTGGCACGAGCCGGGGCGCCCGGAGGTCACCGGGGCTGGTGACGCTGAGTGAATACAACGAAATGGATTCGGGTCTTCCGAAAGACGGCTTCGAAAAGTTCTAATGCGTTGGCTCGTAACCCGAGAACCAAAGGAACAACCCGAAGGAACGTGCACATGAGCGCGACACCGCCGACCACGACGAAGGCGACGACGGCCGGTCACCCCGGCCACGCCCCCGCGTCGGGCGAGGACGGCCTCAAGGCCGGCCTCAAGAACCGGCACCTGTCCATGATCGCCATTGGCGGTGTCATCGGCGCCGGCCTCTTCGTGGGTTCCGCGTCCGGTATCGCCGCCGCCGGCCCCGGCATTCTGATCTCGTACGCCCTGGTGGGCGCGATGGTCGTCTTCGTCATGCGGATGCTCGGCGAGATGGCCGCCGCGAACCCGACCTCCGGCTCCTTCTCGGCCTACGCCGACCGTGCGCTCGGCCGCTGGGCCGGCTTCACGATCGGCTGGCTGTACTGGTTCTTCTGGGTCGTGGTGCTGGCGGTCGAGGCGACCGCGGGCGCGAAGATCCTCGAGGGCTGGGTCCCGGCCGTGCCGCAGTGGGCCTGGGCGCTGATCGTGATGATCGTGCTCACCGCCACCAACCTGGCCTCGGTCAGCTCCTACGGTGAATTCGAGTTCTGGTTCGCGGGCATCAAGGTCGTCGCGATCGCGGCGTTCATCATCGTCGGCGGCCTGGCCGTCTTCGGTGTGCTGCCGGGTTCGGACAACCCGGGCGCGGGCTTCGACTTCCTCACCTCGCACGGCGGGTTCCTGCCGCACGGCCCCGGCGCCATCCTCACCGGTGTGCTGATGGTCGTCTTCTCCTTCATGGGCAGCGAGATCGTCACGCTCGCCGCCGGTGAGTCCGAGGACCCGCAGCGCGCGGTCTCGCAGGCCACCAACAGCGTGATCTGGCGCATCGGCGTCTTCTACCTGGGTTCGATCCTGGTCGTGGTCAGCCTGCTGCCGTGGGACTCCAAGGCGATCGCGGAGAAGGGCAGCTACGTCGCCGCCCTCGACTCGATCGGCATTCCGCACGCCGGCCAGATCATGAACGTCATCGTGCTCACCGCCGTGCTGTCCTGCCTGAACTCCGGTCTGTACACCGCCTCCCGCATGGCCTTCTCGCTCGGTCAGCGCGGCGACGCGCCGAAGGCCTTCGCGAAGACCAATTCCCGCAGCGTGCCGCAGGCGGCCATCATCGGCTCGGTGATCTTCGGCTTCGTGTCGGTGTTCTTCAACTACATGTGGCCGGACACGGTCTTCAAGTTCCTGCTGAACGCCTCCGGCGCGGTCGCCCTGTTCGTGTGGCTCGCCATCTGCTTCACGCAGCTGAAGATGCGCGGGATCATCCTGCGCGAGGACCCGTCGAAGCTGCGCGTGAAGATGTGGCTCTTCCCGTACCTGACCTGGGCGACCATCGCGATGATCGTCTTCGTCCTCGGCTACATGGTCGTCGACGGCGGCGACAACCGCGAGCAGGTGCTGCTCTCCACGCTGGTCGGTGCCGTGGTCCTGGGCATCGGTGTGGTGCTGGACAAGCGCCGCAAGGCCCTGAAGCAGTAGTCGCTCCACCGCGTACTGCGCTCCACCGCGTACTGAAGGAGTCGTTCCGCCCGGCGTTCAGCCGGTGCGGAACGACTCCTTCACGTTTTCGTAGACGTCCAGCGCGGTGGACTCGGCCGGATCGGCGTACCAGACGTTGACCTGGTACGTCCGGCCGCCGTTGGTGAAGCCCAGCTGCCGGCCGTGGTGCGGCTGGTCGCCCTGGAGGAACGCGTACTCCCACACCACCGCCGGGTTCCCGGCGAACGTGGTGCGCTCCAGCCTGATCTTGCGGTAGCCCGGCGTGCCGTGGAACCCCTCCTCGAAGCGCTGCCAGTGGGTCAGCAGGTCCTCCGTCGTACGGCCCTGCTTGGCGGAGAGCTCGATCGTGCCGTCCTTGGCGGTGTACGTGACGTCGCTCGGGCTCTGCTGCGTACGGTTCCAGTCCGCGGGGGGCGCCCAGCTGAAGCCGTCCTCCGTGCGCCGCCCCGGCGAGGGCGCGGCGGAGGCCGCCCCCTTGCTGCGCGACGGGCCCGGCGTCGACGCCCCGGAGGTCGCAGCGGACGCCGTCTCCGAGGCCGTCGCCGAGGGGGTGGTGCCGTCGGCCCCCCGCGTGCCCGGGCCCCCGGCTCCCTGCACGGCCAGGACCAGCGCGACCACCGCCGCCGCGGCCACCACGGCCCCCGTCGCCAGCAGGACCCTGCGCCGCCCCGGCCGGTCGGCCGCCACGGGCTGCACGGGCTGCACGGGCAGGACGGGCGGTCCCGGCGAGGGCGGGGACGGAGGCGCGGGCGGGGGCGGCGGCGGGGCCGGGGGCTGCCGGGCGACGACGGTGGGCAGCGGCTCGGCCAGGACCGCCAGGGCCTCCTCCACCGCGTCCAGGGCCGGCCGCCGGGCGGGCTCCTTCAGCAGCAGGCCGGCCAGCAGCTCGGCCAGCGGGCCCGCGGCGGCCGGGATCACCGGCTCCTCGTAGAGCACGGCGTGCAGCGTGGCCATGGTCGTGGCCCGGGAGAAGGGCGACTGACCGGCGACCGCCGCGCACAGCGTGGCGCCCAGCGACCACAGGTCCGACGGCGGGCCCTGCACCCGGCCCTCGATGCGCTCGGGCGCCATGTAGTCCGGCGAGCCGACGAGCATGCCGGCCATGGTCAGGGCGGCCGCGTCCTGCATGGAGGCGATGCCGAAGTCGGTGAGCACGATCCGCCCGCGGGCGGTGAGCAGGACGTTGCCGGGCTTGATGTCCCGGTGCAGCACGCCGACGGCGTGCACGGCGCGCAGGGCGCGGACCAGGCCCAGGCCGATGCGGGCGGCCTCGCGCGGGTCGCGGGGGCCGTCGCGGCCCAGCACCCGGTCCAGGGAGCGGCCGTCGACCAGCTCCATGACGATCCACAGCCGGCCGTCCTCCTCGGCCACGTCGTAGACCCGGACCACGTTGGGGTGGTCGATGCGGGCGGTGGCCCGGGCCTCGCGCAGGCTGCGCTCGCGCTGCACCGCGCTCTCCTCGCCGACCAGCTCGCCGACGCGGATCTCCTTGGCCGCCACGCTGCGGCCCAGGATCTCGTCGGTGGCGCGCCATACCCGCCCCATTCCACCGCGCCCGATCAATTCCAGGAGCCGGTAGCGACCCACCACCAGTCGCCCCTGCATCTCGCCGCTCGAATTCCCCACCAGGCCCGCCCCCATTGCGGAATTCATTTTCCGCACCTTCGGACATCGGAATCTTGTGGTACCTATTCAAATACTTCTGCGGGGAGTGGAGATAGGGGGGAGCGAAAATGTTCCTGAGTATCAGCAGGGCCCGGCGCCGGTGGTCGCCGGCGCCGGTGGTGGCGGTGGTGGCACTCCTGCTGCCGCTGGTCGCACCGGCGGCATGGGCGGCGTCCGGCGCGGAGCCGACGCCCGGCAGCAGCCAGGGCGGCAGCCCCGGGCCGAGCGCCCCGGCGGGCTACCGGATCAGCACGGAACTGCCCGGTCGGATATCCGTGGACAAAAAATCGGGGAACACCAGTCTGATGGCCACCGTGCGCAATGCGGGACCGAAGGACGCATCCGACGTACGACTGAAGGTGGTGGGTTTCAAGGGAATGCGGATACGTTCCGTCGAGGGCTGTTCCGCCATTGCCGCGGGAGAACTTCCCGAGGGTTCGAACAGCGGGTACTCCTGTGCCGTCGGAAAGCTCGCGGCCGGCGCCAGCCGCAGCTACCGGGTCTCGGCGTCCTTCGACCTGAAGGACCAGGGACAGATCTGCCTGCCGGTGACCCTGGGGGACACGAAGACGCTGCTGTGGCAGCAGGGGCCTGTGCACTTCGGCACCACGGACACCAGCCCGGACGCGCCCGACACCCCGCTGCTGCTCGGCCAGAAGAACGTGCCGAACGGGGCGGCCGCCTCGTCGCCCGCGTCATCGCCCGCGGCGTCCCCGAGCCGGACTGCGGCGCCGAGCCCGACGTCGCCCGCGAGCCCCACTGTGTCCGCCTCGCCGTCGAAGGGCGGCGGCAGCGCCCCCACGCCGGGCGGCTCGTCCGGCCCGACCTCCGGGGGGTCCTACGGCGCGGACGACGGCGAGCTCGCGCACACGGGCGGCTCGGCCGCCGGGCTTGGCGTGCTGGCAGCGGCCGCGGTGGCCCTGCTCGCCGCCGGGTGCGGGATCTTCTGGCTGACGGCCCGCAGGGCCGGACGGCACTGACGCCGTACGTCCGGCTTCCGAACGACAGCGGCCGGGCCCGTACCTCGTTCCCGAGGTACGGGCCCGGCCCGTGATCGCGTGCGGCTCAGCCGCGGCGGCCCAGGAGCTTCCAGGCCGTCGGCAGGGCGCCCATGGCCAGGGCGGCCTTCAGGGCGTCACCGATCAGGAACGGCGTCAGGCCGGCCGCCACCGCCTGCTGCAGCGACATGTGCGTGGCCAGCGCGAGGTAGGGGACGCCGACCGCGTAGATGATCGCGGAGCCCAGCGCCATCGTGCCCGCGGTGCGCAGCACCGAGCGGTCGGCGCCGCGGCGGGCGAGGGCGCCGACGACGGTGGCGGCGAGCAGCATGCCGAGGACGTAGCCGAAGGACGGGAATGCCGCGCCCGAGCGGGCCTCGGCGAACCAGGGCATGCCCGCCATGCCGGCGACGGCGTACAGCGCGAGGGAGAGGAAGCCGCGGCGGGCGCCGAGGGCGGTGCCCACCAGGAGCGCGGCGAAGGTCTGGCCGCTGACCGGGACCGGCGAGCCCGGCACGGGCACGGCGATCTGGGCGGTCAGGCCGGTCAGGGCGGCACCGCCGACGACGAGGGCGGCGTCCCGGACCCGGGCGCGGCCGGCGGAGGTGGCCGGGAGCAGGTCGGCGAGGACCGTACCGGTCCGGGTGACTGGGGCAACGGCGGTGGCCATCGGTACTCCGCAAGATCTTCGGGGACGGTGGGACACGCCGACGTTAGCCCAGCGTCATGCCGCGGGCACCGGGTGGCAGCGACAAAGGCGGGCCGCCCGTGCTGTCGGGTTCCGAGCGCGCGTACGCACCCAGGTGGCGACAAGCCAGGGGATAACGCCGTAAAACGTGATGCTCGTCACGAGAAAAGGGCTCGGGCTTGGCCCGGGGCGGCTGCCCGGGAGACCCTGTCCCCACGCGTTGCGCGCGTTTGCGCTCTTGCACCTGCGCACAGAGCCCGCCGGCGCACACACCGAAAGATCCAGCTCCATGCACGATGCACCGCCTGTTGCAGAGCCGCTCGCCGGCGAGCGGGAACCGCTGGCCGGGGGACTCAAGCAGCGCCACCTGACGATGCTGGGGCTCGGCGGCGTCATCGGCGCCGGCCTGTTCGTGGGCTCGGGCGCCGGCATCGCCGTCGCAGGGCCCGGCATCATCATCTCCTACCTGCTCGCGGGCGCCCTGGCCATGCTGGTCATGCGGATGCTCGGCGAGCTGTCGGCGGCCATGCCGGCGTCCGGATCGTTCTCGGTGCACGCCGAGCGGGCGCTGGGCCGCTGGGCGGGCTTCTCGGTGGGCTGGCTGTACTGGTTCCTGCTCGTGGTGGTGCTCGCCGTCGAGGCGACGGCCGCGGCGCAGATCGCACACGGCTGGGCGCCGGCGGTCCCGCAATGGGGCTGGGTGCTGATTTTCATGATTGTCTTTACGGCTGCCAACCTCGCAGCTGTAAAGAACTTCGGTGAATTCGAGTTCTGGTTCGCGGCCTTGAAGGTCGGCGCGATCGTGCTGTTCCTCGGCCTCGGACTCCTCGCGATCCTCGGTCTGCTGCCCGACACCAAGGCCGTGGGAATGACCAATCTCACGGGACAGGGCGGCTTCCTTCCGCACGGTTGGAGCGGTGTCGTCTCCGGCGTGCTGGCGGTCGTCTTCGCCTTCGGCGGCCTGGAAGTGCTCACCATCGCCGCGGCCGAGTCCGACGACCCGGCGCGCGCGGTGGGCCGGGCGGTGCGCAGCGCGATGTGGCGGATCCTCTTCTTCTACATCGGCTCGATGCTGGTCATCGTGACCCTGCTGCCCTGGTCGTCGCTGAAGCCGGGGCAGAGCCCGTACGTCGCCGTGCTGGACCACCTCGGGGTGCCGGCGGCCGGGCAGATCATGAACGTGGTCGTCTTCGTGGCCCTGCTCTCGGCGCTCAACGCCAATCTCTACGGCTCCTCGCGCATGGTCTTCTCGCTCGCCGAGCGCGGCGAGGCGCCGCGGGCGCTGCTGAAGGTCTCGCGGGGCGGGGTGCCCTGGCGGGCCGTCCTGGCGTCGGTGGCGTTCGGTTTCGCCTCGGTCGTGCTCAACCTGGAATGGCCGGATTCGATCTTCCGGTATCTCCTCAACGCCGTCGGCTCGGTGCTGCTGTTCGTCTGGGGCCTGATCGCGGCCTCCGAGCTGCGGCTGCGCCCGCGCATCGAGCGCGAGATGCCCGACCGGCTCGCCCTGCGCATGTGGGGCTTCCCCTATCTGACCTGGGCGGCGCTGGTCGCCATGGGTGGGGTGCTGGTGCTGATGCTCACCGACGACGAGGCCCGGCCGCAGCTGATGTGGTCCGCCGCGGCGACGGGCGCGGTGGTGCTCGTGGCGCTCCTGCGCGAGGTGCGGCTGCGCCGGACGGCCCGGCACACCGGCTGACCTGCTGAGGATTTTTCGTTTCTGCCGAAATGTCAGGTACGGAAGGTCACATGTCTGTCTGAATATCGGACAGATGCGTGAGGAGTGTTGTCCTCAGCCACACTGCCCTCCACACTGAGGCAACTTTTCCGCTCACACCAACGGGGCTTTTACGATCATGACTGGTATACCCTCCCCGCCGGAGTCCGGGGCCCCCGATACAACGGAGGCGAGAGAGCCGGCCCAGTCGGGTTCCTCGCTGTCGCACGGGCTCAAGCAGCGCCATCTGTCGATGATCGCGCTCGGCGGCGTCATCGGCGCCGGGCTCTTCGTCGGGTCCGGCCAGGGCATCGTCGCCGCCGGTCCCTCGATCGTGCTGGCCTATGCCGCCTCCGGCATCCTCGTGATGCTCGTGATGCGGATGCTCGGCGAGATGTCGGCGGCCAACCCCGCCTCCGGCAGCTTCTCCGTCCACGCCGAGCGGATGATCGGGCCGTGGGCGGGCTTCACCGCGGGTTGGGTGTTCTGGACCCTGCTGTGCGTGGCGGTCGCCGCCGAGGGCATCGGCGCCGCGCACATCATGACCGAATGGTTCCCCTCCACCGACTCGTGGATGTGGGTCGCGCTGTTCATGCTGCTGTTCACCGGCTCGAACCTGGCCGCGGTGGGCAACTTCGGCGAGTTCGAGTTCTGGTTCGCGACGCTGAAGGTCGCCGCCATCGCGGCATTCCTCGTCCTCGGCGTCCTTGCGATCCTCGGCGTCCTGCCCGGCACCGACGCCCCGGGCACCAGCAACCTCACCGGGCACGGCGGCTTCTTCCCCCAGGGCGCGGAGGGGCTGGTCACCGGCCTGCTCGCCTCGGTCTTCGCCTACGGCGGCCTGGAGACGGTCACCATCGCCGCCGCCGAGTCCGAGCACCCGCGCAAGGGCGTGGCCCGGGCCGTGCGCACGGCGATGTGGCGCATCGCCCTGTTCTACGTCGGCTCGCTGCTGGTCGTGGTCACCCTGCTGCCCTGGAACGACAAGTCCGTCACCGACAAGGGCCCCTACGTCGCCGTCCTGAACCACCTGGACATCCCGGGCGCCGGCCAGATCATGAACGTCGTCGTGCTGGTCGCCCTGCTGTCGGCGATGAACGCCAACATCTACGGCTCCTCGCGCATCGCCTACTCCCTCGTCGCCCGCAACCAGGGCCCGCGCCTGCTGGGGAAGATCAGCAGCGGCGGTGTCCCGCGCTACGCGGTGATCGCCTCCGCCACCTTCGGCTTCTTCGCCGTTCTGCTCAGCTACTGGTGGCCCACCACCGTCTTCAAGTGGCTGCTCAACATGGTCGGCGCGGCCACCCTCGTGGTCTGGGGCTTCATCGCCGTCTCCCAGCTGCGCGGGCGCCGGCGCACCCCGCAGGACCAGCTGCTCGTGCGCATGTGGCTCTTCCCGTACCTGACGTGGGCGGCCCTCGCCGGCATCGTCGCCGTCCTGGCGCTGATGCTGCGCGAGGACGACACGCGCATCCAGCTGTACTTCACCGGCGGGCTGACCATCGTCCTCGCCGTCACCGGCTACCTGCGGCAGCGGATGACGGCGGCCCGGCGCGCCGAGGCGGCCGCCGCCGCGAGCTGACGCGCCGTTCGCCGTAGTCGTCCCCGAGGCGGGGTGGGTCCTGATCTTCAGGACCCACCCCGCCTCCTCCTTTGGACCGAAGTCCTCCGGGCCGTACTGATGAGTGATCGCAGTTGCTGATAGCGTCTAGCTGCACATCAGTTGCAATAAGCAGTCGGAGGGCTCGGCATGGCCATCTACACACTTCCTGAACTTCCGTACGACTACTCGGCGCTCGCCCCTGTCATCAGCCCCGAGATCATCGAGCTGCACCACGACAAGCACCACGCCGCGTACGTCAAGGGCGCCAACGACACCCTCGAGCAGCTCGCCGAGGCCCGCGACAAGGACCAGTGGGGCTCGATCAACGGCCTGGAGAAGAACCTCGCGTTCCACCTCTCCGGCCACATCCTGCACAGCATCTACTGGACGAACATGAGCGGCGACGGCGGCGGCGAGCCGCTGGAGAAGGACGGCGTGGGCGAGCTCGCCGACGCCATCGCCGAGTCCTTCGGCTCCTTCGCCAAGTTCAAGACCCAGCTCTCCAAGGCCGCCGCCACCACCCAGGGCTCCGGCTGGGGCGTCCTCGCCTACGAGCCGGTCAGCGGCCGCCTCGTCGTCGAGCAGGTCTACGACCACCAGGGCAACGTCGGTCAGGGCTCGGTGCCCGTCCTCGTCTTCGACGCCTGGGAGCACGCCTTCTACCTGCAGTACAAGAACCAGAAGGTCGACTTCATCGAGGCCATGTGGAAGGTCGTCAACTGGCAGGACGTCGCCGCGCGCTACGCCGCCGCGAAGGCCAAGGGCAACAGCATCCTGCTCGGCGCCTGACCGCCTGACCGTCCGGCCCCCATGACCGCCTGCTCGTGATCGTCTTCTCACCCTTCACGCGGCAGGCACACCGAAGGCCCCCGCGCACCACCACCCGTTGCGCGGGGGCCCTTCAGGCATGCCCGAACGCCTCCCCCGTCACCGCGAACTGCCGGGCCAGCCCCGTCTCGTGCAACCGCGCGAACGGCGTGAACGGCACGCCCAGCTCCGAGCCGCCGCGGTCGAAGTTGTACGCCTTGTGCACGGCGAAGCGGTAGTCGACCGCGAGGCCGCCACTGCCGTCGACACGCACCGTGCCCGTCAGACGGAACTCCACGCAGCGCAGGGCCAGCCACCAGTCGCGGCTCGCGCGACGGCCGATGAACACGTCCCGCCAGCCGCTGTCCGCCGGGTACGCGGCGGGCGCCCGCCCGCACCCGCGCTCCAGCGCCTCGGCACGCCACCGCGCCAGCTGGGCGTCGACGGCCTCCCGCACGACGGGCAGCGCGAGCAGGGCCTCCGCGTCCACGCGGCGCGGGGTGCCGGTGCCGGCCAGGTAGTGACGCAGCATGCCGGCCGCATTGCGCAGCCCGAGCAGTGACCACGTTGCGGCGATCGCCCTGCCGACGGCGAGGGTGAGCAGATCGTACGGGCGTACGGGGAGCTCGGCGTGGGCGGCGTTGCCGCAGGGCGGCTCGGCGTCGGCCCAGCCGCCGTCGCGGCCGATGGGCGGGGAGAGGTCGGTCTGGCCCATACCGGGACATTAAGCGGTCGGCCGGCGCGGTGCCCGTTGGGTGCGGCTTCCGTGGGGCGCCTGCGGCGGGCTGATCCCCAGCCCCGCCCTCTCCCCGTCTCCCGGGGCTCCGCCCCGGACCCCGGTCCTCAATCGCCGGACGGGCTGACTTGTCAGCCCGTCCGGCGATTGAGGAGTGGGGGAAGAGCCGCCCGCAGGGCCCCCGGCCGTCACTCGAAGCTCGGCTCCGCCGTCCTCGTGCGCTTGAGCTCGAAGAAGCCCGGCGTCGACGCCACGAGCAGCGTGCCGTCCCACAGGCGGCCCGCCGCCTCGCCGCGGGGTGCCGGGGTGACGACGGGGCCGAAGAAGGCGACCTCGGACCCGCTGGGGCCCGGCACGGAGATGATCGGGGTGCCGACGTCCTGGCCGACCTTCTCGATGCCCTCCTTGTGCGACAGCCGCAGTTCCTCGTCGTGGGCGGTGCTGCCGGCCGCGTCGGCGAGGCTCGTCGGCAGACCCGCTTCCTCCAGTGCGGCCTCGATCGTGGCGCGGTCGCGCGGCAGGCCCTGGTTGTGGAAGCGGGTGCCGAGGGCGGTGTAGAGGGGGCCGAGCACGTCGTCGCCGTGTTCCTTGGCGGCCGCGATGCACACCCGTACCGCCTCCCAGGCGGTGGTGGTGAGGTACTCGCGGTACTCCTCCGGCACCTCGTCGATCTTGGGTTCGTTGAGGACGGCCAGGCTCATGACGTGCCAGCGCACGTCCACCGGCCGTACCTTCTGGACCTCCAGCATCCAGCGGGAGGTGAGCCAGGCCCACGGGCAGGCGGGGTCGAACCAGAAGTCGGCGGTCACGCGGGGTGCGGGCTGGGGGGTCATGGGCGGTACCTCCGGTGAGAAGTCGGTCTGCCGTTCAACAAACCCGCGCGTGCCATGATTCCTGAAACTACGAGAGGGGAGTCGCGACGTGCCCGGTGAGAACCTGACCCGCGAGGAAGCGGGCCTGCGCGCCCGTCTGCTGAGCGTGGACGCGTACGAGGTGGCGCTGGATCTGCGATCCGCGGTGGGCGAGGGGCGCACCTTCCGGTCGGTGACCACGATCCGCTTCCGCTTTGCGGAGCCGGGCGCGGCGACCTTCGCCGACCTGCTGGCCCCGTCGGTCACCTCGGTCACCCTCAACGGCCGTGCGCTCGACCCCGCGGCCGTCTTCGACGGCAGCCGCATCGCGCTGGCGGACCTGGCCGCCGAGAACGTGCTGGTCGTGGACGCCCAGTGCGCCTACAGCCGTACCGGTGAGGGTATGCACCGCTTCGTCGATCCCGAGGACGGCGAGGTGTACCTGTACACGCAGTACGAGCCGGCGGACGCGCGCCGGGTGTTCGCGAACTTCGAGCAGCCCGACCTGAAGGCGCCCTTCACCTTCACCGTGACCGCCCCCGCCTCCTGGACGGTGCTGAGCAACGGCGCTCAGGACGGCGAACCGGAGACCGCGGACGCCGGTGCGGCGACCTGGCGGTTCGTGCCGACGCGGCCGATCTCGACGTACATCACGGCCGTGGTCGCCGGCCCGTACCACGTCGTGCGCGACCACTACAGCCGTACGCTGCCGGACGGCTCGGTGCTGCAGATCCCGCTGGGCGCCCTGTGCCGCAAGGGGCTGGCGCCCTACTTCGACGCGGAGGACGTCTTCACGGTCACCAAGCAGGGTCTGGACTTCTTCCACGACACGTTCGACTACCCCTACCCCTTCGGCAAGTACGACCAGGCGTTCGTGCCGGAGTACAACCTGGGGGCGATGGAGAACCCGGGCTGTGTGACGTTCCGGGAGGAGTTCGTCTTCCGCGGCAAGGTGACGCAGGCGGCGTACGAGCGGCGGGCCAACGTCATCCTGCACGAGATGGCGCACATGTGGTTCGGCGACCTGGTCACCATGCAGTGGTGGGACGACCTGTGGCTCAAGGAGTCCTTCGCCGACTTCATGGGCTCCTTCTCCCAGGTGGAGGCCACCCGCTTCACCGGCGCCTGGATCACCTTCGCCAACCAGCGCAAGGCGTGGGCGTACCGCGCCGACCAGTGGCCCTCCACGCACCCGGTCACCGCGGACATCCGCGACCTGGAGGACGCCAAGCTCAACTTCGACGGCATCACCTACGCCAAGGGCGCCTCCGTACTCAAGCAGCTGGTGGCCTACGCGGGACGCGACGCCTTCCTCGAAGGCGCCCGGCGCTACTTCAAGCGCCACGCCTACGGCAACACCCGCCTTGCGGACCTGCTGTCGGTGCTGGGCGAGACCTCCGGCCGGGACATGGCCGCCTGGTCCCGCTCCTGGCTGCAGACCGCCGGCGTCAACACGCTCACGCCGCAGGTCACCTACGACGCGGAGGGGCACATCACGGAGCTGGCCGTGCTGCAGGAGGACGACCCGGCCCGGCCCGGGCTGCGCCCGCACCGGCTCGCGGTGGGTCTGTACCGGCGCGAGGCGCCGGGCGGGGCGCTCGTACGCTACGCGCGCGCCGAGACCGACGTCACCGGCCCGCGGACGGTCGTCACCGAGCTCACCGGCGCCGAGCGGCCGGAGCTGATCCTGGTCAACGACGACGACCTGACGTACTGCAAGATCCGCTTCGACGAGGGCTCGCTGGCCACCCTGCACGAGCACCTCGGCGATCTCACGGACCCCCTCGCCCGCGCCCTGTGCTGGTCGGCGCTGTGGAACCTCACGCGCGACGGGCTGCTGCCGGCCCGCGACTACCTGCGGATCGTCGGGCGCTTCGCGGGCGCCGAGAGCGAGATCGGCGTCCTGCAGACGGTGCAGATGTGCGCGAGCGCCGCCCTCGTGCACTACTCGGCCCCCGAGCAGCGCGAGCGGGCGACGCAGGAACTGGCCGCCAGCGCGCTGCGCGAGCTGCGGCAGGCCGAGCCTGGCAGCGGCCACCAGCTGGCGTGGGCGCGGTTCTTCGCGGGGCTGGCGACCGGCGAGGCGGACCTGGAGCTGCTGCGCGGCCTGCTGGAGGGCACCGCGAAGATCGACGGCCTGGACGTCGACCAGGAGCTGCGCTGGACCTTCCTGGCCACGCTGGCCTCCCGCGGCGCGGCCGACGAGGCGTTCCTGGACGCGGAGCTGGCCCGGGACAACACCGCCAGCGGCAAGCGGCACCACGTGCGCTGCCTGGCCTCCCGCCCGTCGGCCGAGGTCAAGGAGCAGGCGTGGGCGGCGGTCGTGGAGTCCGACGCCCTGTCCAACGCGCTGGCCGAGGCCACCATCGCAGGCTTCGACCAGCCCGGGCAGCGGGAGCTGCTGGCGCCCTTCGCGCCGCGCTACTTCGAGGCGATCGAGCGCATCTGGCGTGAGCGGTCGATCGAGACGGGCATGGCGGTGGTGCGCGGGCTCTTCCCGCACCTGCAGGACCACCCGGACACGCTCGCGGCCACCGACGCCTGGCTGGAGGCGCACACGGACGCCCCGCCGGCGCTGCGGCGGCTGGTGCTGGAGGCGCGCGACGACCTGGCCCGGGCGCTGCGCGCCATGGACTGCGACGCGGCTGCGGCCAAGAAGTGACGCTCGTAGCGCGATGGTGGCGTTCCTGACAGGCAGGTGGCATTCCTGACCGACAGGTGGTCTTGTCCCGGATCGTCCACGGAGCGGTAACAGCGCTCTTGGGGCGCGGGCGGGGCGGGAATGGCCGGGGCATGACCTCCAACACCCCCCTCTCCCCCCGCCCCCTGCACCATCTGTCCGACGTCCGCCACCGCGTGATGACGATCCGTCAGCTGAGGGAGCACGGCATCGCCGGGTCCGTCGTCGGCGAGCGGTGCCGGCCCGGAGGCCCCTGGCAGCAGCTGCTGCCGGGGGTCTTCCTGCTGCACGCCGGCCCGGCCACCGGCGAGGAGCGGCTGCACGCCGCACTGCTGTACACCGTGCCGCGGACCCAGGTGCCCCGCCAGCCCGGCCCGCAGGAGCGCGGGCGCGAGCAGAGCGCGGACGCGTACGGGCAGGCGATGATCACCGGGCCGGCGGCGCTGGCGCTGTACCGCTTCACCTCGGTGCCCTCGCTGCTGTCCCTGGAGCACATCGACGTGCTGCTGCCACGCACCCGCCGGCTGCGCTCGGCCGGGTTCGTCCGGCTGGTGCGCACCTCCGCGGTGCCCGGGCCCCGCCCGGTGACGGGCCTGCCGGTGGCCCCGGTGGCCCGGGCGGTGGCCGACACGGTGGCGCGGCTGGAGGACGCCCGGGCCGTCGGGCAGGTGCTGTCGGAGGCGGTGCGCGGCGGGCACTGCGAGGCGACGACGCTGGTGCGCGAGCTGTCGCGGGCCCGGCTGCTGACCCGGCCGCAGGTGGTGGACGCGGTCGAGGCGCTGCTGGCGGAGGGCCGGTCGCTGGCGGAGGACAGGCTGTACGCCATGGTGCGCGAGCACGCGCTGCCGGCGCCGCTGTGGAACGTCGACCTGTGGCTGCCGGGCGGGCCGTGCCTGGGGGCGGCCGACGCCTACTGGCCCGACCACGGGGTGGTGGTGGAGCTCGACGTCCACGGGCCGCACCGGGACGAGGCGGCGGTGTGGTCGGAGGCCGCGCTCAAGCGTGAGCGGCTGGAGCGGCTCGGCATCGCCTACCTGCGGCTGACCCCGCGAGGCCTGCGGGACGCGGCGGCGCTGGCGCAGCAGGCCACGGTGGTGCGTACGGCGCTCGCGGCGGCCGACCGGGAGCTCACCGCGTACGTGGTGGTGCTGCCGAGGTGACGCGCCGGCGGCTCCGGCGCGTCACCTGCTCCCGCGGGGGGCGTCAGCGGCGGCGCAGCAGCAGTTCGGTGTTGCGGTCGGCCGGTTGGCCGGCGAGCGAGGTGTCGGAGCCGGGCGCGTTGAAGGCCAGTTCGCGGTAGAGGGAGGCCAGCCCCGTCTGCGACAGGTCGTGGAAGTCGGTGCGGTACGGGGCGGCCGACTCGATGAGCGTGGTGAACAGGGAGATCGTGCCGTCCCGGTTGTCGGTGACCTCGATGACGCGGGCGAGCTGGGGGTAGTCCACGTGCGAGGCGGTGCAGATCTCCCAGAAGCTTCCGCGGGCGCGGATGCGGTTGCGGTGGCTGTGGCCGTTGATCCAGGCCAGGACGTTGGTGTGGCGCTGCAGGAGGGCGATCACCTCGTCGCCGCCGTGCCGCTTGTCCTTGGGCCGGGCGGGGTCGGGCGTCATGTTGCTCATGCTCCAGCTCGGGTGGTGGCTGAAGACGAGGGCGTACTGGTCCTTGTGGGCGGTCAGGGTGCGCTCCAGCCACTGCAGCTGGGCGGTGCCGAGGGAGCCCTGGTAGTGGCCGCCGGGGTCGGTGGTGTCGATGCTGATGCCGATGACCTTCTCGGAGACGGGGAAGGTGTAGTAGAGGTTGCCCGTCTCCAGGTTGGCGCGGGTGTAGCCGTGGCCGAGCGGCCCGCGGCCGGTGTGCCGGGGGTCGAGGTGGGCTGCGACGTACTGTTTTGCGGTCAGCGGCACCCGGCGCGGGTCGGGCGTGACGGTGCGCATTTCCTTGCTGTGCGCCTTGAGCAGGGACTCCACGCGCCTGCCCCTGGGGTCGGCGCCGTCCGCCTCGCCGGCCATGAGCCACTTGGCCTCGGCGGGCGGGACGTACTGCAGCTTGCGGTTGCCGACGCAGACCTCGGCGATGAAGGAGCCGGCCGCGGGGTAGCAGCCGCCGGAGAGCAGGTCGTGGTTACCGAAGGTGGAGTACCAGGGGATGTTCAGGCCGGGGCTGTTCACGGCGCGGCAGGCGGCGGCCAGGTAGCCGTCGATGCGCGGGTAGCCGAGCTGCTTGTCCTGGTCGCGCACGGAGCTCTCGGGGTGCCAGAAGGTCTTCAGGTTGCTGTTCTGGACGCCCTCGTAGTGGTGCGGGTCGCCGGTCTGGGGGTCGATGCGGCCGCCGCTGAGGGCGGTGAGGAACCACTCGACCTCGATCTTCGCGTTCTCGTCGCCGTTGTCGCCGGTGGTGACGACGAAGGACAGGGGGCTGCCGGTGACCGGGCCGCGGCGCAGCTTGTTCACGCGCTCGACGAGGGAGACGATCCCGGGCAGCGTGAGGGCCTCGTGCGGGCGCCAGGCGCCGGGCTCGCCGGAGCGGAAGAACTCGTAGCGCAGGGGGTGCTGGACGTCCGTCAGGTGCAGATCGGTGAACTGCACGAAGCAGGCCAGCGTGGTGCGCCGGTCCTCGCGCCCGCCGCCGGCCGCGGCCAGTTCGGCGCGCACCTCGCGCGGCCAGCCCGGCCCGTCGCCCAGCCTGCGGTAGCCGCCGCTGCCCCGCGGGGCGGCCACGGAGACGAGGGTGGTGCCGGCGGCGGTGGGCGCGGCCTCGGCGGTGGCCGTCGCCGAGGCGCTCGCCGCCGCCTGGGGGGCGGGCGTCGGGTCGGTGGGGGCGGCGCCGGCCGGGCTGCTGCCGGCGCCCAGGCCGAGGCCCAGGCCCGCGGTCGTGGCGCCCGCGGCGGCCAGGAAGGTGCGGCGGTCCAGCGGCGAGTCTGCGGTCCTGCGGGCTCTGCGGTGCATGGCGGTCTCCCCGAGTGCGAACGCGAAGGCTGGCGATCCGGCGGGCGGCCGGCGGGCCCCGTCGACGGGGATGCTTGGCATCCCGGGTGACCTGGGCGTGAACGGGGCCGCAACGATCGCCGCCGGTCACCTCGCATGGATCTTGGCTACTGCGAATGGACATACACCACTCGTCCCCTCGTGCACTGACGCTCACTCAGCGTTCACCCGCGGGGGAACCGTTGGGCCGGTCAGCGGGGCGATCCTTTGGTCCGTTTGTCCTACAACCATCGGACCGGGAGGGGCTTCCTGACCGCTTCGTGGTGCGTCGCCCTGCTTCATCCCGCCCTGGCCCCTGGCGGGTTTACGCCATCCTTATCCTCACGCCCCGGCAACTCTCCCCAAAACCGCACCACTTCCATCAAAGTGAGCGGTCACCCGGCTCCGATTTCCGGACGCCGCGTCGTCGTGCCCTTTTCGTTCCCTCAGCTCCGCCTTTTGTCACCCGCTTACCACTGACAAGCCCAGGGATGCCCATGCAAGCCACCCCCGAAGGCGCCGCCGGCGCCGTGGACGCACCCCCCGCGCGCGCGAGACGCACGGCCCGAATAGCCGTCGCGGCCAGCCTCGTGGCCGCCCTCACCGCCGCGGGCGCCGCCCCCGCCTTCGCCGCCGACCCCGTGCCCGCCCCGGGCCCGGCCCAACCGGCCAACGACCCCGCCGACAAGCTCGGTTCGCAGGACGCCTCCCTGCTCGCCAAGGCCAAGGCCGAGGGCGACCGTACGGTCACGATGATGATCGCCACCGCCCCGGGCCAGACCGGCCAGGTCGCCCACAAGCTGGACGCGATCGAGGGCGCCTCGGTGGGCCAGGCGTACGACAAGCTCGGCTACGTACGGGCCACGGTGCCCATCGCCAAGGCCGACGACGCCATCGACGAGGCGAAGAAGCTGGCCTCCGTGCACGGCATCGACCTCAAGCAGGAGATACCCCTGCCCGACCCGACGCCCCGCGCGGATTCCGCCCAGGGCGCCCCCCGCCTCGCCAAGAGCCGCACCTACCCGGGGCCCGGCAAGGACACCCCGGCGAAGAACCCGTACCAGCCGGCCTTCGAGACCGGCGCCGTCGACTTCGTCGAGGACCACCCGCAGGCCGACGGCCGCGGCGTGACCATCGGCATCCTCGACTCCGGCATCGACCTGGGCCACCCGGCGCTGCAGAGGACCACCACCGGCGAGCGCAAGATCGTCGACTGGGTGACCGCGACCGACCCGCTCACCGACTCCGACGGCACCTGGCTGCCGATGACGCAGGACGTCTCGGGCCCGTCCTTCTCCTTCAACGGCCGCACCTACACCGCCCCGGCCGGCGGCGGCAGCTACCAGGTCGCGCTGTTCCGCGAGAACGCCACGACCGGCGGCGACATGAAGGGCGACCTCAACCGGGACGGCGACACCACCGACTCCTGGGCCGTGCTGTACGACAAGGCCAAGGGCACCGTCCGCGTCGACCTCGACGACAACGGCGACTTCGGTGACGACGAGGAGATGAAGCCGTACAAGGACGGCTTCCAGGTCGGGTACTTCGGCAAGGACGACCCCAGGACGCCGATCGCCGAGCGCATCCCGTTCGTCGTGCAGATCCGCAAGGACGTGCCGATGGACCCCAAGGGCGGCTCGTGGGTCGGCAAGAAGGCCGACTTCGTCAACATCGGCGTCATCGAGTCCGAGCACGGCACGCACGTCGCCGGCATCACCGCCGCCAACGGCCTGTTCGGCGGGCGGATGAAGGGCGCGGCGCCCGGCGCCAAACTCGTCTCCTCCCGGGCCTGCACCTGGACGGGCGGCTGCACCAACATCGCCCTGACCGAGGGCATGATCGACCTCGTCGTCAACCACGGCGTCGACATCGTCAACATGTCCATCGGCGGGCTGCCCGCGCTCAACGACGGCAACAACGCCCGCTCCGAGCTGTACACGCGCCTCATCGACACCTACGGCGTCCAGCTGGTGATCTCCGCGGGCAACAGCGGCCCCGGCGCCAACACCATCGGCGACCCGGCCCTGGCCGACAAGGTCCTCAGCGTCGGCGCCTCGGTCTCCAAGGAGACCTGGGCGGCCAACTACGGCTCGGAGGTGAAGAACAAGTACGCCATGATGCCCTTCTCCTCCCGCGGCCCGCGCGAGGACGGCGGCTTCACCCCGACCATCACCGCCCCCGGCGCGTCGATCAACACCACGCCGACCTGGGAGCCGGGCGCGCCCGTCAAGGAGGCCGGCTACGACCTGCCGCCCGGCTACGGCATGCTGCAGGGCACCTCGATGGCCTCCCCGCAGGCCGCCGGCGCCGCCGCGCTGCTGATCTCGGCCGCCAAGCAGAAGCACATGTCGCTCACCCCGGCCGACCTGCGCACGGCGCTGACCAGCACCGCGAAGAAGATCAAGGGCGCGCAGGCGTACGAGCAGGGCTCGGGCCTGATCGACATCAACGAGGCCTGGGAGGCCCTGCGCGAGGGCGCCACCGCCCACGACTACACGGTCAAGGCGCCGGTGAACACCGTGCTGGCCGGCAGGCTGAAGACCCCGGGCTTCGGCACCGGCCTGTACGACCGCGAGGGCGGCCTGAAGGCCGGCGAGACGCGCACGTACGACGTGACCGTCACCCGGACCTCCGGCCCGGACCGGCCCGTGTGGCACGAGCTGAAGTGGCGCACCAACGACGGCACGTTCTCGCTCGTCGGTGACGACGAGGTGAAGCTGCCGCTGAACAAGCCGGTCACCGTCAAGGTGAAGGCCAAGGCGAAGGCGGCGGGCATCCACAGCGCGATCCTGACCGTCGACGACGACCGCACCGAGGGCATCGACAAGCAGATCATGACGACCGTCGTGGTCTCCGAGCCGGTCGCCTCCCCCTCGTACACGGTGCAGAAGTCGGGGACGGCCACGCGCAACGCCACCACCTCCTACTTCGTGACCGTGCCCAAGGGCGCGAAGACCCTCGAGGTGGCCCTCGGCGGCCTGGCCGCCGGCAGCCAGACCCGCTTCATCGCGATCAACCCCTACGGCGTGCCGGTCGACCCGACGTCCACGCCGAACTGCTACCCGAACTACCCGAACCCCCAGAACACCTGCCGTCCGGACCTGCGGTCGTACACGAATCCGGTGCCGGGCGTCTGGGAGATCGAGGTGGAGTCCCGTCGCACGTCGCCGCTGCTGGAGAACCCCTACCAGCTGACGATCACCGCGAAGGACGTCACCGGCTGACGCCGGACACGGCGGGGTGGGCGCGGCTGCCGCGCCCACCCCGCTGCGACACGCAGTGATGACTTACGACACGGAGCGATGCCCTGTGGTCGGGCCCACGGCCAAAAAATTGGACTTCCACCCCCGGGTCACCCGCATGATGGAACCGTAGACCCAGGTCAGCCGTCGTCGGACGTACGTGCTGAACGGCAAGTAGGGAGTCCTCGTGAGGATCGGAATCGTCGGAGCCACCGGTCAGGTCGGCGGAGTCATGCGCAAGATCCTGGCCGACCGTGCCGCGTTTAATTCTCTGGGCCCGGTGACCGAGCTGCGCCTGTTCGCCTCGGCCCGCTCCGCCGGTACGACCCTGCCCTACGAGGGCAAGGACATCACCGTCGAGGACGCCGCCACCGCCGACTACACCGGCCTGGACATCGTGATCTTCTCCGCCGGCGGCGCCACCTCCAAGGCGCTGGCCGAGAAGGTCGCCGGCCAGGGCGCCGTGGTGATCGACAACTCCTCCGCCTGGCGCCGCGACCCCGAGGTGCCGCTGGTGGTCTCCGAGGTCAACCCGCACGCGATCAAGCAGCGGCCCAAGGGCATCATCGCCAACCCGAACTGCACCACCATGGCCGCCATGCCGGTGCTCAAGCCGCTGCACGAGGAGGCGGGGCTGACCGCGCTGGTCGCCACCACCTACCAGGCCGTCTCCGGCTCGGGCCTGGCGGGCGTCGCCGAGCTCGACGGCCAGGTGCGCAAGGTCGTCGACCGGGCGGCGGAGCTCACCCACGACGGCGAGGCCGTGGACTTCCCGGAGCCGGGCGTCTACAAGCGCACCATCGCCTTCAACGTGCTGCCGCTGGCCGGCGCGGTCGTCGACGACGGCAGCTTCGAGACGGACGAGGAGCAGAAGCTCCGCAACGAGTCCCGCAAGATCCTGGAGATCCCGGAGCTGAAGGTGTCGGGCACCTGCGTGCGCGTGCCGGTCTTCTCCGGCCACTCGCTGCAGGTCAACGCCCGCTTCGCGCGTCCGCTGAGCGTCGAGCGCGCCTACGAGCTGCTCAGGGACGCCCCCGGCGTGGAGCTGTCGGAGATCCCGACCCCGCTGCAGGCGGCCGGCAAGGACGTCTCCTACGTGGGCCGCATCCGCGTCGACGAGACCGTCGAGCACGGCCTGGCGCTGTTCCTCTCCAGCGACAACCTGCGCAAGGGCGCGGCGCTGAACGCCGTCCAGATCGCCGAGCTGGTCGCGGCCGAGCTGCGCGGCTGATCCGTACGCACGAGCAAGGGGGCGGGCCCGGTGCGGGCCCGCCCCCTTGGCGCATCCGCCGTCAGCGTACGCACCGCCACGCAGCGCGACGGGCGTGGAAGGATGGCCGGACCATCGCGACGTTGAAGGAGATGCCCACGTGCCCGGTACGAATCTGACCCGCGAGGAAGCGCAGGAGCGGGCGCGGCTGCTCACCCTGGACGCGTACGAGGTCGAGCTCGACCTCTCCGGCGCGCAGGAGGGCGGCACCTTCCGCTCCGAGACCGTCGTGCGCTTCGATGCCGCCGAAGCCGCCGACACCTTCATCGACCTGGTGGCACCCACCGTGCACGAGGTCGTGCTGAACGGCACCGCGCTGGAGCCGGCCGAGGTCTTCGCCGACAGCCGGATCGCGCTGCCGGGCCTTCTCGCCGGCCGCAACGAGCTGCGGGTGGTCGCCGACTGCGCGTACACCAATACCGGTGAGGGCCTGCACCGCTTCGTCGACCCGGTCGACCAGCAGGCGTACCTGTACACGCAGTTCGAGGTGCCCGACGCCCGCCGCGTCTTCGCCTCCTTCGAGCAGCCCGACCTGAAGGCGACGTTCCGCTTCACCGTGAAGGCCCCCGAGGGCTGGACCGTGATCTCCAACTCGCCCACCCCCGAGCGCCCGGCCGACGACGTCTGGCGCTTCGAGCCGACGCCGCGCATCTCCACGTACATCACCGCGCTGATCGCCGGCCCGTACCACTCGGTGCACAGCAGCTACGAGAAGGACGGGCAGGTCGTGCCGCTGGGCATCTACTGCCGTCCGTCGCTGGCGGAGTTCCTCGACGCGGACGCCATCTTCGAGGTCACCCGGCAGGGCTTCGACTGGTTCCAGGAGAAGTTCGACTACGCGTACCCCTTCGCCAAGTACGACCAGCTCTTCGTGCCGGAGTTCAACGCGGGCGCGATGGAGAACGCGGGCGCGGTCACCATTCGCGACCAGTACGTCTTCCGCTCGAAGGTCACCGACGCCGCCTACGAGGTGCGCGCCGAGACGATCCTGCACGAGCTGGCCCACATGTGGTTCGGCGACCTGGTCACCATGGAGTGGTGGAACGACCTGTGGCTGAACGAGTCGTTCGCCACCTACACCTCCATCGCCTGCCAGGCCGCCGCCCCCGGCAGCCGCTGGCCGCACTCGTGGACCACCTTCGCCAACTCCATGAAGACGTGGGCCTACCGGCAGGACCAGCTGCCCTCCACCCACCCGATCATGGCCGAGATCCGCGACCTGGACGACGTCCTCGTCAACTTCGACGGCATCACCTACGCCAAGGGCGCCTCCGTCCTCAAGCAGCTGGTGGCCTACGTCGGCGAGGACGCCTTCTTCCGCGGCGTGCAGGCGTACTTCAAGGCGCACGCCTACGGCAACACGCGCCTGTCCGACCTGCTGGGTGCGCTGGAGAAGACCAGCGGCCGCGACCTGAGCACCTGGTCGAAGAAGTGGCTGGAGACCGCCGGCATCAACATCCTGCGCCCGGAGGTCACCACCGACGAGGCCGGCGCCATCACCTCCTTCGCCGTCCGCCAGGAGGCTCCCGCCCTGCCCGCCGGCGCCAAGGGCGAGCCGACCCTGCGCCCGCACCGCATCGCCGTCGGCCTGTACGAGCTGCGGGGCGGCAAGCTGGTGCGCACCGACCGCATCGAGCTCGACGTCGACGGCGAGCGCACCGAGGTCCCGCAGCTGGTGGGCAGGCAGCGCCCGGCCGTGATCCTGCTCAACGACGACGACCTGTCGTACGCCAAGGTGCGCCTGGACGCCGAGTCGCTGGCCACCGTCACCCAGCACCTGGGCGACTTCGAGCAGTCGCTGCCGCGCGCCCTGTGCTGGGCCTCGGCCTGGGACATGACCCGCGACGGCGAGATGGCCACCCGCGACTACCTGGACCTGGTGCTCTCGGGCATCGACAAGGAGTCCGACATCGGCGTGGTGCAGTCGCTGCAGCGCCAGGTCAAGACCGCCCTCGACCTGTACGCCGCCCCCGCCTGGCGCGAGAGCGGCCTCGCGAAGTGGAGCGAGGCCGCCCTCGCCCACCTGCGCGCGGCCGCCGCCGGCAGCGACCACCAGCTGGCCTGGGCACGGGCCTTCGCCGCCACCGCCCGCACCGACGAGCAGCTCGACCTCGTGGCCGGGCTGCTGGAGGGCACCGAGACGATCGAGGGCCTGGCCGTCGACACCGAGCTGCGCTGGGACCTGCTCGGCCGGCTGGCCGCCACCGGCCGCGCGGACGAGAAGGCCATCGAGGCCGAGCTGGAGCGCGACCGCACCTCCGCCGGCGAGCAGCACGCCGCCTGGGCCCGCGCCGCGCGCCCGACGGCCGCGGCCAAGGCCGAGGCATGGGCGTCCGTGATCGAGTCCGACACACTGCCCAACGCCGTCCAGGAGTCGGTCATCGGCGGCTTCCAGCAGGCGGACCAGCGCGAGCTGCTCGCCGGCTACGCCGAGAAGTACTTCGCGTCGGTCAAGGACGTCTGGAACAACCGCAGCCACGAGATGGCCCAGCAGATCGCGATCGGCCTGTACCCCGTGCTGCAGGTCTCCGAGGCCACGCTGGCCGCCACGGACGCCTGGCTGGCCTCGGCCGAGCCGAACGCCGCCCTGCGCCGCCTGGTCACCGAGGCCCGCTCGGGCGTCGAGCGCGCCCTGAAGGCCCAGGCCGCGGACGCCGCGGCGACGGCGTAGCCGGCACCTCGCCGGCGAGAACGCCGGACGGGCCGGTCGGCCCGTCCGGCGTTCTCCTCAGCCCTGACGGGCGGCGGCCCGGCGGGCCAGGATCGCCGCGCGCCGCTCGTCGAACTTGCGCGCCTGCGTGTCCAGGTCGCCCAGGAACAGCCCCAGCTCCTCCTGCGCCTGCAGGCCCTCCGGCCCGAGGCCGTCGATCTCCAGGACCTTCAAAAAGCGCAGCACCGGCTGCAGCACGTCGTCGTGGTGGATGCGCAGGTTGTAGATGCCGCCCAGGGCGATCTGCGCGGCGGCGCGCTCGAAGCCGGGGATGCCGTGGCCGGGCATCCGGAAGCCGGTGACCACGTCGCGCACGGCGCTCATGGTCTGGTCGGGCGCCAGCTCGAAGGCCTTCGCCAGCAGGTTGCGGTAGAAGACCATGTGCAGGTTCTCGTCGGTGGCGATGCGCGCGAGCATGCGGTCGCAGACCGGGTCGCCGGAGTGGTGGCCGGTGTTGCGGTGCGAGATGCGGGTGGCCAGTTCCTGGAAGGCGACGTAGGCGACCGAGTGCAGCATGCTGTGGCGGTTGTCGGACTCGAAGCCCTCGCTCATGTGCGCCATGCGGAAGCGCTCGAGCTCCACCGGATCGACGGCGCGCGAGGTGAGCAGGTAGTCGCGCATCACGATGCCGTGCCGGCCCTCCTCGGCCGTCCAGCGGTGCACCCAGGTGCCCCAGGCGCCGTCGCGGCCGAAGAGGGTGGCGATCTCGTGGTGGTAGCTGGGCAGGTTGTCCTCGGTCAGCAGGTTGACGACCAGGGCGATGCGGCCGATGTCGGTGACCTTCGACTGCTCGGGCGCCCAGGCCTCACCGCCCAGGGGGCCGTCGAAGTTCCGGCCGTCGCTCCAGGGCACGTACTCGTGCGGCATCCATTCCTTGGCCACCTTCAGGTGCCGGTTGAGCTCGGCCTCGACGACCTCTTCGAGGGCGTACAGCAGGCGAGCGTCGCTGAGGACGGCACGGCCGTCGTGGGCGGGGGCGAGGGTCACGTGCGGCTCCTGGGCGATCATCACCTACGGCTCCGTAGGTTACGACACCGTAAGTTAGCGGTCCGGCAAACGCCAAAGCCAGTGGGTCCTACACATAAAAGGCCGGCAAAAAGGGCAGCGAAAAGGCCGGCACCATACGGTGCCGGCCTTCCGGGAAGCGATGCGGGGTGAGGACCCTTAGCGCGTGGCGCGCGGGTAGTGCGTCTGCGCGGCGTGGGTACGGGCGTTGTCGGAGTTCCGGGACAGCACCATGGTCAGTCCCGCGATGACCAGGAACAGCACGATCGGGGCCGCCACGTACAGGCCGAGCGTGTTCAGCACGCTCAGGCCCGGGCCCGGGTCGTCGCCGTCGTCGCGGGTGAGCGCGAACGCGGGGGACGACATCAGCAGCATCAGCATCGTGCCGGCAGAGATCGCACCGGCGCGCACGGCGTTCTTGTTGACCTTATTGCTCACGGCCTCAAGCTATCGGACCCCCGCACGGGCCGCGCGCCCGGGGTGGCCTATCGGGGGCCGCGGGCCGCCACCACGTCCTCCATGAGCGCGTGCAGCCGGGGCGAGGCCACCAGTTCCTCCAGGGACAGCGGGCGGCCGTGGGCGTCGGCGACGGGCAGCCGCCAGTTCGGGTACTGGTCCCAGGTGCCCGGAAGGTTCTGCGGCCGGCGGTCGCCGACGGTGTCCGGCAGCCAGATCCCGACCAGCCGGGCCGGGGTGCGCAGCAGGAAGCGGTGCACGGCCCGTACGGCCGCCTCCTCGTCCCCCGGCCCCTCCGGCAGCAGCCCCAGACGCACGAAGCCGGCCAGCCACTCGGCCACGTCCATGGCGTCCTCGCGCTGCTCCTCCTGGAGCGGGCGGGCCAGCAGCCCCAGGCGGTGGCGCAGCTCCACGTGCTCGCCGGTCAGCCGGGCGGCGGTGCTGGGCAGGTCGTGGGTGGTGGCCGTCGCCAGGCAGGCGGAGCGCCATTTCTCGGGGGGCAGCGGCTCCTCGGTCTCCTTTCCCCCGCTGTTTCCCCCGTTGCCCTCTTTGTCGTCGGAGTTCCCGTAGGTGCGCTCGAACCACAGCACCGAGGTACCGAGCACGCCGCGCTCCTGAAGCGTCTCGCGCACCCCCGGCTCGACCGTGCCCAGGTCCTCGCCGATGACGACGGCCCCCGCACGGTGCGCCTCCAGGGCCAGGACCGCGAGCATCGCCTCGTGGTCGTAGCGCACATAGGCGCCGCGCCGCGGCTCGTACCCCTGGGGCACCCACCACAGCCGGAACAGCCCCATCACGTGGTCGATGCGCAGGGCGCCCGCGTGCCGCAGCAGGTGACGCAGCAGCTCGCGGTACGGGGCGTGGCCGGTGGCGGCGAGGGCGTCGGGCCGCCAGGGCGGCAGACCCCAGTCCTGGCCGTGCGGGCTGAAGGCGTCGGGGGGCGCGCCCACCGACATGCCGGCGGCGAAGGTCTCCTGCTGGGCCCAGGTGTCGGAGCCGGTGGGGTGGACGCCGACGGCGAGGTCGTGGACGAGGCCGATGCGCATGCCGGCCTCGCGGGCGGTGCGCTGGGCGGCGGCCAGCTGCCGGTCGGTGAGCCAGGCGAGCCAGCAGTGGAAGTCGACGCGGTCCAGCAGCTCGCCGCGGGCCCGGGCGGTGCGGGCCGAGCGCGGGTCGCGCAGGCCCGCCGGCCAGCTGCGCCAGTCGGGGCCGTGCACTTCGGCCAGGGCGCACCAGGTGGCGTGGTCGTCGAGGGCCTGGCCCTGGGCGGCGAGGAAGTCGTGGTAGGCGGCGCGCCGGCCGGGGCCCAGCGGGACGGTGCGCACCAGCTCCAGGGCGCGCCGCTTGAGGTCCCACACGGCGTCCCGGTCGATGAGGGCCGAGCGGACCAGCACGTCCTCGCGCAGGGCCGCGGCCCGCTCCAGCAGGTGCTCGGCCTCCTGCCGGGCGGCGCCGGCGAGGTGGGCGAACTCGGGCACCTCCTCGATGCGCAGGTGGACGGGATCGGGGAAGCGGCGGGAGGAGGGGCGGTAGGGCGAGGGGTCGGTGGGCGGGCCGGGCACGGCCGAGTGCAGCGGGTTGACCTGCAGGAAGTCGCAGCCGAAGGTGCGGCCGGACCAGGCGGCGAGCTCCGCGAGGTCGCCGAGGTCGCCCATGCCCCAGGAGCGGGCGGACAGCAACGAGTACAGCTGGACCATGAAGCCGATGCCCCGGCCGGTGGGCCCGGGCAGCTGCCGGGGGGCGACGATCAGGGGCGCGCTCGCGGTGCGCCCGTCAAGGGTGCGGGCGCGCAGCAGGTGGCCGCCGAGCGGCAGCGCCTGTTCGCCGGGGTCGTCCCAGGGCAGGGTGCGGCCGTCCTCGGTCTCCACGCGCAGCACGGTGCCCTCGGGGAGCGGGGGCGGCAGCCCTGCCGTGCCGCGGACGACGACGGTGGGGGGCAGTAACCGGCCGCGGGCGGCGGCCTCGTGCGCTTCGAGGGCGTCGCGCACGGCCCGGGGGGTGGAGGCGTCGACGCCGAGGGCGGCGAGGACGGCGACGATCGTGTCCTCGGCCACCTTGACGGTGCGGCCGGGGCCTGCCTCGTAGGAGGCGGCGACGCCGTGCAGTTCGGCCAGGCGCGCTCTGTCCATCAAGACCTCCGCGGTCGGCCCCGGTGCCGGACGCCTGATGCCCTACCCATGTGCGGCGGCCGCCGACACCTTGCGTTCCCTCATGTCGCTTTGACGCCTCTTCGGGCGGCTTCCGGATCGGTTCCGGACCTGGTCCCGTTCGCGGCGCCGGGGGCATTACCGGCAGTTCGGGCAGGCGCGTTGACAGCTCACGGACCTGGTGATGGGCTCGACGCTCCACGGCGCGACGGCTAGGCGCGATGGCTAGGGGCGAGGAGCAGCAGACGGTGCGTTTCCCGGTCGAGGACCCCTCGTACGAAGGCGGCGGTGCGGCGGTGCCCGGCCGCGCGGTGGGCACCGGTCGGCTGGGCCGGCCCCGCCGGGCGGGGGTCACGGTGCTGGCAGCCGCCCTGCTGGGCGGGCTGCTGGGCAACGCCGCGGACGCCCTCGCCGATCCCCGGCCCGGCGACGAGCGGGCGGCGACGGCCGGTTCGCCGGACGCCCCGGACCGCGAGAGCGCGGGCGCGCTGCCGGCGGTGTGGCCACGGCCCCAGTCGATGCGCGCCCAGGGCTCGTTCGTCCGAGTGGGTGACGAAGTCACCCTGATGGCGGAGCCGGGCACCGACCCGTACGCGCTGCAGGCGCTCAAGGACGTCCTGCGCGACGCGGGCGCGCGCACGGTCGTCGACGCCGCGCCGGGCGGCACCCCGCCGCCCGGCGGGCTGATCGTGCACGCCGGCGGACGGAGCGCCGAGGGCGCCCTGAAGGCGCTGGGCGCGCCGGCCGCGGGCGACCTGCCGGCGGGCGGCTACCGGCTGGCCACCGGCGTCGTCGACGGGCGGCCGGCGGTGGCGCTGGCGGGCGTGGGCGACGACGGGCTCTTCCACGCGGCCCAGACGCTGCGGCAGCTGGCCGTCGAGCGGGACGGCGGCAAGGGCTTCGCCGGCGCGCTGATCCGCGACTGGCCGACCACGGCGGTGCGCGGGCTGACCGAGGGCTTCTACGGGCAGCCGTGGTCGGCGCAGCAGCGCCTGGAGCAGCTGGACTTCATGGGCCGCACCAAGCAGAACCGCTACCTGTACGCCCCCGGCGACGACCCCTACCGGCAGGCCCGCTGGCGCGATCCCTACCCGGCCGGGCGGCGCGCGGAGTTCCGGGCGCTGGCCGAGCGGGCGCGGCGCAACCACGTGACGCTGGGCTGGGCCGTGGCGCCGGGGCAGGCCATGTGCTTCTCCTCCGCCGCCGACCTGCGGGCCCTCAAGCGCAAGGTGGACGCGATGTGGGCGCTGGGGGTGCGCGCCTTCCAGCTGCAGTTCCAGGACGTCAGCTACAGCGAGTGGCACTGCGAGGCGGACGCCGAGCAGTTCGGCTCCGGGCCGAAGGCGGCGGCGAAGGCGCAGGCGAAGGTGGCCGGCGAGCTGGCCCGGCACCTGGCCGCCAAGGGCCCGGAGGCGGCCCCGCTGTCCCTGCTGCCCACCGAGTACTACCAGGACGGGCGCACCGCCTTCCGGCGGGCCCTGGCGGAGAAGCTCGACAAGCGCGTCGAGGTGGCGTGGACGGGTGTGGGCGTGGTGCCCCGCACCATCACCGGCGGTGAACTGGCGGAGGCCCGGACGGCCTTCGGGCATCCGCTGGTGACCATGGACAACTACCCGGTCAACGACTTCGCGCAGGACCGTATCTTCCTCGGCCCGTACACCGGCCGCGAGCCGGCCGTGGCCGCGGGCTCCGCCGCGCTGCTGGCCAACGCGGCGGCGCAGCCCACCGCCTCGCGCATCCCGCTGTTCACCGCCGCCGACTTCGCCTGGAACCCGCGCGGCTACCGACCGGAGGAGTCCTGGCGGGCGGCCGTGGCCGACCTCGCCTCGCTCGCGGGCGGCGACGCGGCGGCCCGTGACGCGCTGTTCGCGCTCGCCGGCAACGACGCGTCCTCGGTGCTCGGCGGCGAGGAGTCGGCGTACCTGCGGCCGCTGCTGGACGACTTCCGCGACGCGCTGTCCGGCACCGACGCCGGCCGGATCGAGCAGGCCGCGGGCCGGCTGCGGGAGGCCTTTCGCACCATGGCCGGCGCCCCCGAGCGGCTCGGGCCGGCCCTCGGCGGCGAGGTGGGGCCCTGGCTGGAGCAGCTGGGCCGGCACGGACAGGCCGGGCTGCAGGCCGTCGACATGCTCACCGCCCAGGCGCGCGGCGACGGCACGGCGGCCTGGCGGGCCCAACTGGCGGTGCAGAAGCTGCGCGAGCGGATCAGCGCGGAACGCGCGACCGTGGGACAGGGCGTCCTCGTGCCCTTCCTCGACCAGGCGCTGGCCCGCGCCAACGGCTGGACCGGGGTCGACCGGCCGGTACGCACCGCGGGCGCGGCCACCGACGGCGACGCCGCGACCGCCGTGACCCCGGCGGCGGGCACGCCCCTGGCCGTACGGCTGCCCCGGCCGCGGCCGCTGACGGAGGTCACCCTGCTGACGGCGGACGCGCCGGGCGCCGGCGGCGTCGTGGAGGCGCACGACCCGGTGCGCGGCTGGCAGCAGCTGGGGGCCGTCGCGGACGGCGGCTGGACGCAGCTGCCCGGCAAGGGGCTGCGGGCGGACGGCCTGCGGGTGGTGTGGGAGCAGGGCGCGCAGCCGCCGGCCGTGCACGAGATCGCCCCCTGGTTCGACGACAGCCCCCGGGCCGAACTCGAACTGGCGAACGACGGTCAGGCCGAGGCGGAGATCGGCGGCCGGCCGGCCGTCATCGGCATCCGTGTGATCAACCAGCGGCCGGAGACGATCCGCGAGGCCCTGGCCGTCCAGGCTCCCAAGGGGGTGACCGTCACCGCCCCCGCCGAGGTCACGGCGGTCCGGGCGGGCGTCACCACGGCCCGCATCGAGGTGTCGGTGCCCGCGGGGACCCCGGCCGGCACCTTCACCGTGCCCGTACGGCTGGCGGGCCGCGAGCGGACCGTGACGGTCCGGGCGTACCCGGCGCTCGCCGGCGAGGACCTGGCGCGCGCCGGACGCACCACGCCGGCCGACGGCGACGTGTGGTGGCAGCTCGAAGCGACCCGCCCGGTGCGGCTGGGGCGCCTGGTGCCGCACTGGCAGGGCGGACGGCCGGGCCGCTACCGCGTCGAGGTGTCCGGGGACGGGCGCGGATGGCGCGAGGTGCCGTTCACGACGGACGCCGGGGGCGGGCTGCGCCTGGACGCGCCCGGCACGCGCTTCGTGCGCCTGCGCGGCGACGGCGGCTACGCGGTGGGGCAGGTGGAGGCGTACGCGCTGCGGTGACGCCTGCTGCGGGCCTCGCCCGGCGTCCTCAAGCGCCGGACGGGCTGACAGCCCGTCCGGCGTGGGGCAAGCAGAAGGCCCGGTGACGGCCTACGCGGAGACGCCGTCGATCCGGGCCATCGCATCCTCCGCGCCGTACGCCTTGAGGTAGGGCAGCCAGCGCGGATCCCTGTGGCCCGTGCCGATGATGCGCCACGCCAGCCCCGTCGGCGGAGCCGGTTGGTGGCGCAGGCGCCAGCCGAGCTCCGAGACGTGCCGGTCGGCCTTGACGTGATTGCAGCGGCGGCATGCGGCCACCACGTTCTCCCAGTTGTGCTGGCCGCCACGACTGCGCGGTACGACGTGGTCGACGCTGGTTGCGACACCACCGCAGTACGCGCAGCGCCCGCCGTCGCGGGCGAACAGGGCGCGGCGGGTGAGCGGCACGGGCCCCCGAAAGGGCACCCGCACGAAGCGCTTCAGCCTCACGACGCTGGGCGCGGGGATGGTGCAGCTTGCACTGTGCAGATAGGCGCCCGTGTCCTCGAGGCTGACGGCCTTCTCATTGAGGACGAGTATGAGCGCGCGGCGGAGCGGTACGACGCCGAGCGGCTCGTACGACGCGTTGAGGACCAGGACATGCGGCACGGGTGCCTCCTTGTACGCCGGCGGCGCGTGGCTCGCGCCGGGACGATCTCCTGCAAGTGTCCCCTTACCCCTGGCACGCGCGCCACCATGACCAGGTAACGGGTCTCGGGTGTTTTTGAACAAGACCTGTCCCATCTCGAACACAACAGCGGGCGAGCGGCCCCCTCCCGTTACTCTGGGAGGCTGCCCCGCTCCCTCCAGGAGGCTTCTGCTGTGTTCTGGTCCGCCCTGCCGGCCGGTGATTCCCCGACCCCCCGTACCTCGTCGCTGGACGAGGCGCAGCGCACGGCGAACGACGCCGCGGGCTGGGTCGAGGAGAACTGGTCCATCTGGCTCAGCAACGGCCTGCGCATCGTGTTGATCCTCGTGATCGCGGTGGCGATGCGCTCCTTGATCCGCCGTGCCATCACCAAGCTGATAGCGCGGATGAACCGCACCGCGCAGGCGGTGGACGGCACGGCTCTGGGAAGCCTGCTGGTCAACGCCGAGCGGCGGCGGCAGCGGTCGGAGGCCATCGGGTCGGTGCTGCGCAGCGTGGCCTCGTTCCTGATCATGGGCACGGCGGCGCTGACGGTGCTGTCCGTACTGAAGATCAACCTGGCACCGCTGCTGGCGAGTGCGGGTGTGGCGGGTGTGGCCATCGGTTTCGGCGCGCGGAACCTGGTGACGGACTTCCTCTCCGGCGTCTTCATGATCCTTGAGGACCAGTACGGCGTGGGCGACGAGATCGACGCCGGTGTGGCCACGGGCACGGTCGTCGAGGTGGGCCTGCGCGTGACCAAGCTGCGCGGCGCCAACGGCGCGATCTGGTACGTGCGCAACGGCGAGGTCAAGCGCATCGGCAACCTCAGCCAGGGCTGGGCCCTGGCCGAGGTCGACGTCACCCTGCGCTACGACGAGGACCTGGACCGGGCCCGTACGGTCATCGCCGCGGCCGGCGAGGAGCTGGCGCGGCAGGCGCCGTGGACGGAGCGGATCTGGGAGCCGGTGCGGGTCATGGGCCTGGACTCGGTGACGCTGGAGACGGTCGTGGTGCGGGTGCAGGCGAAGGCCATGCCGGGGCACTCCGCCGACGTCGAGCGGGAGCTGCGCTGGCGGATCAAGCAGGCCCTGGACGCGGCCGGCATCCGCATGGGCGCCGCGGCGCAGGGCCGGGAGGAGGACGTCCCCGCCCCGGACCTCGCGACCGCGGTGGCGCCGCCGTCGGTGCTGGGCAATCCGGCCTCGCCGCAGTCCCAGGCGACGGCGCCGATACCGCCGGGGGCGACGCTCGGCAAGTAGTGCCTCACGCCTCCTGCAGGACCTTCTCCAGGAACTCGTCGAGGTGCGTGCGCATGCGCTGGAGCCGTTCCTCCAGCGACAGGCTCTCCTTGTAGCGCATCGTCAGCAGCGGCACCTTCTTGCCGCGCACGTACAGCGGGCAGGCCAGGTCGGCGCACATGTAGGCGCCGACCGTGTTCCCCTCGCGCCCGGAGGCACCCACGCGGCGGGCGGCCAGCAGGGAGACGCCCGAGCCGGGGTGTCCGGTCAGGCACAGCGAGCACATGGTGGTCTTGGTGAAGCTGCGGGGCCCGCCCTGCGGGACGCGCAGGGTCACGCCCACCAGGTCGCCGCCGCGCTCGACGACGAGGTAGCCGCGGTCGGGCGCGCCCGGATCACGCCAGCCGAGGAAGTCCAGGTCCTCCCAGGGCAGCTCGGCCAGCCCGCGGGGCAGGTTGATGCGGCGTGCCTCGCCCTTGGAGCAGTTGACGAAGCTGGCGCGTATGGCGTGGTCGCCGAGTGGTTCCATGCGCAGAACGTAACAAGGCGTGACGAAGGGGCGCATGCGATTTTCCGGCGGGCACCGGGCTGCGGAAGATCGTTGCAGAGGCCACTCTTGACGCCGGCGCGAGCCGGGCCCTAACGTCCCCGATATCGGTTGGAAGGTTTCCTTACAGATCTGCCGAGGGGTGGGACTCGACGTCATGGGCCAGGCGGGAATCCCCGGGACGCCACGCGTCCTGCGGGCCATGAACGACCGGGCCGCGCTGGAGCTGCTCGTCGACCTCGGACCGCTCACACGCACCCGGCTGGGCGAGCTCACCGGCCTGTCCAAGCCCACCGCCTCCCAGCTCCTCGGCCGGCTGGAGGCCGCCGGACTGGTACGCGGCGTCGGCAGCGTCACCGGCCGCCCGGGTCCCAACGCCCAGCTCTACGAGGTCAATCCCTCCGTCGCCCACGTGGCCGCCCTCGCCGTCGACGAGGAGGGCATCACCGCCGCCGTCGCCGACATCACCGGCACCCTGCTCGGCGAGCACCACGTCCGCGCCCGGGCCCTGGACGAGGACGTCGCCCGGCGCACCGGCGAGCTGGTCACCGAGGCCGTCCGGGGCGCGCTGGCCGCCGCCGGGCTGGGCACCGGCGACCTGCACCGCACCGTCATCGGCACGCCCGGTGCCCTCGACCCGCGCACCCGCGTCCTGCGCTACGCCCCTCACCTGCCCGGCTGGCAGGGCCCCGGCGTGTGCGAGGAGCTGGCCGGGCGGCTGGGCACGCCCGTCGTCATCGAGAACGACGTCAACCTGGCCGCGGTCGCCGAGCGCCACGCGGGCGCCGCCCGGGGCGAGGACGACTTCGTCCTGGCGTGGATCGACGAGGGCGTGGGCGCCGCCGTCGTCCTCGGCGGCCGGCCCCTGCGCGGGGCCACCGGCGGCGCCGGGGAGATCGGCTACATGCCGCTGCCGGGGGCACCACTGGCCCGCGGCGGCCCCGAGGCCACCGTCGCGCCGGACGGCGGGGGCGGATTCCAGCAGCTCGTGGGCTCGCCCACGGTGCTGCGGCTCGCGCGGGAAGCGGGCCTGGCCGCCGGGAGCGTGCACGAGGCACTCGATGCGGCGGCGCGCACGCCGGGCGCGGGCGACGCGCTGTTCGCCGAGCTCGCCGAGCGCATCGCCACCGGGCTCGCGGCGGTGGTCGCCGTCGTCGACCCGGGGCTGGTGGTGCTGACCGGGGAGGTCTGCCGGGCCGGCGGCGAACGGCTGCGCGCCCTGGTCGAATCCCGGCTGGACGATCTCGCCCTGCCCCGCCCGCAGCTGCGCCTGAGCACCGTCGAAGGCCGCCCCGTCCTCGTCGGCGCGCTGTGCACCGCTCTCGCCGACGCCCGCGACGCCGTCTTCGACACGGCCTGACCCGGCAGGAGGAGGCCCTATGCCACGGTCGCCCCTGCGCTCACGGTTACGGACGCCCGGTGCGGTCGTCCTGCTGCTCCTGCCGGTGCTGTGGGTGCTCTCGGGCTGCGCCGCACCGGCCGCCGGCAGCGCCGACGACGATCCCACCCGGCCCGTCACCCTGCGCCTGTGGCACGGCTGGTCGCAGAAGGACGAGGTGAAGGCGGTCGACGAGGCCCTCGCCCGGTTCCGCCGCAGCCACCCGAACATCCGCGTGGAGGCCACCGGCAACGTCGGTGACGCCACCGTCAACCAGGCCCTGCGCGCCGGCGGCCCGGGCGCGCCGGACGTCGTGGCCTCCTTCAGCACCGACAACGTCGGCCAGTACTGCTCGTCGGGCATGTGGACCGACCTCGGCCCCTTCCTGCGCCGCTCCGGCATCGCGAAGGAGGCGGTCTTCCCGCGCGTGATGCTCGACTACACCGCCTACCGGGGCACCCAGTGCGCGCTGCCGCTGCTCGCCGACGCCTACGGCCTGTACTACGACAAGGACGCCTTCGAGCAGGCGGGCCTCTCCCGTCCCCCGCGCACCCTGTCGGAGTTCAAGGCGGCCGCCGTCCGGCTCACCGAGCGCACCACCGACGGCGGATACCGGCGGGTGGGCTTCATGCCGGACTTCCGGCTGTACGAGAACAGCCCGGACCGCCTCTTCGCCCAGTGGGGGCCCGCCTACTTCGACGGCGACGGCAGCGCCCGGCTCTCGCGGGAGCCGGCGACCACCGCCTTCCTCCGCTTCCAGCGGGAGCTGATCGACGCCCTCGGCGGCTACGGGCCGCTGGAGAGGTTCCGCACCACCTTCGGCGAGGAGATGTCCTCGCAGCACGCCTTCCGCACCGGGAAGCTGGCCATGCACCTGGACGGGGAGTGGCGCACCCGGATGCTGGAGGCGGACCGCCCCGGCTTCCGCTGGGCGACGGCGCCCCTGCCCGTACCGGACGACCGGCCCGAGACGTACGGGCGCGGCCTGCTGACCGGCACCGTGGTGGGCATCGCGCACAGCAGCCGGCACCAGAACGCGGCCTGGGAGCTGGTGAGGTTCCTGACGACCGACACCGATCAGGTGGTCGCGTTCGCGAACGCGCTCGGCAACGTGCCCTCCACCAAGGCCGCGCTCGCCTCGCCCCGGCTGCGGGCCGGCCCGGGCTTTCGCACCTTCCTCGACATCGCCCGGCACCCGCTGAGCGTCGCCCTGCCGCCCTCGGTCAACGGCGGGATGTACGTGGTGGCGCTGCGCGAGTTCGGCTACGCCGTCGAGGCCGGCCGGGTGCGCGACCTCGGCAAGGGGCTGCGGCAGCTCGACCGGCAGATCGACGACGACACCCTCCAGTCCGCCGACTGACGAAAGGGCAGGGATGAACCGTCCGGACCCCGCCCGCCGGGCCCGGCTGCGCCGGCGCCTGCGCACCGCGGGCTTCCTCTCCCCCTGGCTGGCCGGCTTCGGCGTCTTCTTCGCCTATCCGCTCGCGGCCACCGTCTACTTCTCCTTCATGCACTACAACCAGATCCGCCCGCCGACCTTCGTGGGGTTGCGCAACTGGTCGTACGTGCTGGAGCGGATGCCGCTGTTCTGGCCGGCCCTGGGGAACACCCTGTGGCTGGTGGTGGTCATGGTGACGCTGCGGGTGGTCTTCGGCCTGGGCATCGGGCTGCTGGCCACCCGGATCAAGCTCGGCAAGGGCCTGCTGCGCACCCTGTTCTATCTGCCGTGCCTGGCGCCGCCGGTGGCTGCGACGGTCGCCTTCGTCTTCCTGCTGAACCCCGGCACGGGCCCCGTGAACGGCATCCTCTCCGCCCTCGGCCTGCCC
The DNA here is from genome assembly GCF_040675615.1 of Streptomyces sp. NPDC049585. Taxonomy (NCBI): domain Bacteria; kingdom Bacillati; phylum Actinomycetota; class Actinomycetes; order Kitasatosporales; family Streptomycetaceae; genus Streptomyces; species Streptomyces sp. NPDC049585. The sequence goes on from NZ_JBFAPE010000006.1 coordinate 307,674, forward strand.
TCCCCCGGCTGGTTCACCGACCCGGCCTGGGCCAAGCCCTCGCTGGTGCTGCTGTCGCTGTGGGGCATCGGCGACCTCATGGTCGTCTTCCTCGCCGCCCTGCTCGACGTCCCGCGCGAGCAGTACGAGGCGGCCGAGCTGGACGGGGCCGGGCCACTGGCGACCTTCCGCTACGTCACCTGGCCGTCGATCACCCCCGTGGTGACCTTCGCGGTGGTGACGGGCGTGGTGCAGACGATGCAGTACTACACGCAGGCGCTGGTGGCCGGACGGATGGCGTCCGGCGTGAGCATCGGCCCCGGCACGGTCGTGCAGCCCGGCTATCCCGACCACTCCACCCTCACCGTGCCGCAGCTCGTCTACTCGCTGGGCTTCCAGAACTTCAACACCGGCGCGGCGTGCGTGCTCTCGCTCGTGCTCTTCGCCCTGGCCATGTCGGTCACCGCCCTGCTGATGCGCCGGCGCGGCGGGCTGCTGCGGGTGGAGGACTGACGGCCGTGACGACCGCCAAAAGACCCGGGGCCGTGCTGCACTGGATAGCCGTGCACACCACGGCCGTCGCCGCTGCGCTGTTCTTCACGCTGCCCTTCGTCTTCGTGCTGCTGACGTCGGTGATGAGCGACGAACAGGCGCTCAGCGGCGAGCTGTGGCCCCACCAGTGGCAGTGGTCGAACTACGCCGAGGTCTTCCGCACCCCCGGCTTCCTGACCTGGTGGCGCAACTCGCTGCTGTACGCCGGGCTCGGCACCCTGCTGACCGTGTGCTCCTCCGTCCCGGTCGCCTACGCACTCGCGAAGTTCCGCTTCCGGGGACGGCGCCCGGCACTGCTCCTGGTGATCGCCACCATGATGCTGCCGCCCCAGGTGGTCGTGGTGCCCATGTACCTGGTGTGGGCCCAGCAACTGCACCTGTCGGGGTCCCTGTGGCCGCTGATCGTCCCGCTGGCGTTCGGGGACGCGTACTCCATCTTCCTGCTGCGCCAGTTCCTGCTCACCATCCCCACCGAATACCTCGACGCGGCGAAGGTCGACGGCTGCGGCGAGGTGCGCACGCTGCTGCGCGTCGTGGTGCCGATGGCCCGCCCGGGCATCGCGGCGGTCGCCCTGTTCCAGTTCTTCTTCTGCTGGAACGACTACTTCGGACCGCAGATCTACGCCGCCCAGAACCCCGGCGCCTGGACGCTCAGCTACGGGCTGGAGTCCTTCAAGAGCGCCCACGGCGTCGACTGGAACCTCACCATGGCCGCCACCGCCCTGGTGACGGCCCCGGTCGTCATCGTCTTCTTCTTCGCCCAGAAAGCCTTCGTCGAAGGCATCACACTGACAGGAGTCAAGGGTTGAAGCTCGCAGTAGTGGGGGGCGGCTCCACGTACACCCCCGAACTCGCCGACGGATTCGCGCGTCTGCACGCGACGCTGCCCGTGGACGAGCTGGTCCTGGTGGACCCCGACGCCGACCGGCTGGAGCGCGTCGGCGGCCTGGCCCGGCGCATCCTCGCCCGGCAGGGCCACCCCGGACGCGTGAGCTGGACGAGCGACCTCCAGGCCGGCACCGACGGCGCCGACGCCGTCCTGCTGCAACTGCGGGTGGGCGGGCAGTCGGCCCGCGAACAGGACGAGACCTGGCCGCTGGAGTGCGGCTGCGTCGGCCAGGAGACCACCGGCGCGGGCGGGCTCGCCAAGGCACTGCGCACGGTGCCGGTGGTGCTGGACATCGCCGAGCAGGTCCGCCGGCGCAACCCGCAGGCCTGGATCGTCGACTTCACCAACCCCGTCGGCATCGTCACCCGCGCCCTGCTCGCCGCCGGGCACCGCGCGGTGGGGCTGTGCAACGTCGCCATCGGCTTCCAGCGGAAGTTCGCCGGACTGCTGGGCGTCGCCCCCGAGGACGTGACGCTGGAACACGTGGGCCTGAACCACCTCACTTGGGAGCGGGCCGTACGCATCGGCGGCCGGGACGTGCTGCCCCAGCTGCTCGCCGAGCACGGCGAGACGATCGCCGCCGACCTGCGCCTGCCGCGCGCCCTGCTGGACCGCCTCGGCGTGGTCCCCTCGTACTACCTGCGCTACTTCTACCGGCACGACGAGGCGGTGGAGGAACTGCGCGGCGGCCCCTCCCGGGCCGCGCAGGTCGCCGAGATGGAACGACAGCTGCTCGCGATGTACGCCGATCCCGGCCTGGACGAGAAGCCGGAGCTGCTCGCCTCCCGCGGCGGGGCGTTCTACTCGGAAGCAGCAGTCGCACTCACCGCCTCGCTGCTGCGGGACACCGGCGACGTCCAGGTGGTCAACACCTTCAACCGGGGCACGCTGCCCTTCCTGCCCGACGACGCGGTGATCGAGGTCCCGGCCGCGGTGGGCGCCGAGGGCGCGCACCCTCTGCCCGTACGCCCCCTGGAGCCGCTGTACGCCGGGCTGGTGGCGGCCGTGACGGCGTACGAGCACCTGGCGCTCGAAGCGGCGCTCAAGGGCGGCCGGGGGCGCGTCTTCGAAGCCCTGCTCGCCCACCCGCTGATCGGCCAGTACGCGCAGGCGGAACGCCTGACGGACCTGCTCCTCGCCCACAACCGGGAGCACCTGGCGTGGGCGTGATCGTGGCGGTCGACGCCGGCAACAGCAAGACGGACGCGGCCGTCGTCGCCGCGGACGGCACCGTCCTGGGCAGCGCGCGCGGCGGCGGCTTCCAGCCGCAGACCGCCGGCGTCGAACGCGCCGTCGACGTCCTGCAGGCGGCCGTCACCGGCGCGCTCGCCGCCGCCCGGGCCACACGGCCCGGCCCCCTGCGCATCGGACACGTCAGCGCCTGCCTCGCCAACGCCGACTTCCCGGCGGAGGAGGAGCTGCTCGCCGCCGAGCTCGCACGGCGCGTGCGCCCCGCGGGCGGACAGGGCGGACCACCCTCCGTCGAAGTCGCCAACGACACCTTCGCCCTGCTGCGGGCCGGGCTGCCCGACGGCGGCGAACCGGCCGGCGTCGCCGTGGTCTGCGGCGCCGGCATCAACTGCTGCGGACTCGCCCCCGGCGGCCGCCGGGCCCGCTTCGCCGCGATCGGCCGCATCTCCGGGGACTGGGGAGGCGGCCTGCACCTGGCCGAAGAAGCCCTGTGGTGGGCGGCCCGCGCGGCCGACGGGCGCGGCGGGCCCACCGCCCTGGCCCACGCCCTGCCCGCCCACTTCGGGCTGCCCGGCATGGCCGAACTCATCGAGGCCCTGCACCTGGGCCGCATCGACCCCGCCCGCCGCCACGAGCTCACACCCGTGCTCTTCGCGGTCGCGGACGGCGGCGACGCGGTGGCGCGGGCGCTGGTCGAGCGCCAGGCCGAGGAGGTCGTGGCGATGGCGGTCACTGCGCTGAGGCGGCTGGAGCTGCTCGATGCGGCGGTGCCGGTGGTCCTGGGAGGCGGAGTGCTGACGGCACGCCATGCGCTGCTGGACGAGGGCATCGCGGGGCTGCTGGCGCGGCGGGCGCCGCGGGCGGTGACGCGGGTCGTGACCGCACCGCCGGTGCTGGGGGCGGCGCTGCTGGCCCTCGACCGCGCGGCCGCGCCGACGCGCGCGTACGCCCGCCTGCGGAGCCACTACGCGTAGGGCCCCCGCCTACGGCGGGCTCGTCAGGGTGCCGTGCTTCGCCCGGGCCTCGGGCCGGCGCGTCGACTGCGGGCCGTCGGTGGCCGATCGCGCAGTTCCCCGCGCCCCTACGGGGCGCCCCGTAGGGGCGCGGGGACGCCTCCCCGCGCGGTGAGGTCGTCATCGCCCAGTGGGAACCCC